>JACZXL010000336.1 GCA_022571635.1 Planctomycetota bacterium | reverse complement strand
ACAGCGCATCGTAGGGGCAGGCCTGCATACATGCGCGGCAACCGATGCAGGCGTCGCGATCGACATCGACAATTCCATCCGGGCGTTTCTCAAGCGCATTGACGGGACAGATCGTGACGCAGGGCGCGTCGGAACACTGGTTGCACCGAAGTACGGCAAAGTGCCTGCGGACGTCGGGGAACTGACCGACCTCGGTGTACTTGACCGACGTCCTGAAGTTGCCGACCGGAACGTCGTTCTCGGCCTTGCAAGCGACGGTGCAGGCGTGGCAGCCGATGCACCGCGTTTGATCGATGACGAACCCATATTGCACGGCGACAGTGTACCGGCAGCAGCGAGCGCCGGTGAATTGGTACCTGCGCGCGCACTTTGAGACGATCCTCGGCAACACGACAACAAGCCGGCCCGTTCAGTCGCAGACGACCGAGTGTTTGGGCAAGAAAGCCCCGAGCATTCGCCCGGGGCTTGGAGACTTCATGGCCGGCGCCGATTGCTTCGGACCGAGTGTTTGTCTTCTAGGGACAGGGGCCCCACGCGCCCAGCAAGATGAGCAGATCCTTCACGCCAACGAAGCCGTCCTCGTCGAAGTCGGCCCGATGCCCCGGGTTCGGCCCCCAAGCGCCCAGCAAGAGAAGCAGATCCTTCACGCCAACGTCGCCGCTGCTGTCAATATCCCCTGGGCACAGCACCGGGCAAAGGTTGCCTTGGCCCTGATTGATCCACACGGTCGTCCCGGTGCAGGTTCCGATCACGAGGTCCGGCCAGCAGTCGCCGTCGATGTCGAAGACGGCCACGTCATGCGCGCCTCGGAGCGGGCCAGAGAGTGGATTACCATTCTGATCCTCAGGCGCCGGCAGGTTGCCGACATCCTCGGCGAAACTCACGAACGGCGGGTTGCCGAGATTGTGGTAGATATCGAGCCGGCCGTTGGAGCAGCTTGGCAGATCGACATCGACGTCGGTGATGAGAATGTCCATGAAGCCGTCGCTGTCCAGGTCAGCAATCACGGTGTTGTTGTCGAACCCGTGGCTGTCGTCGGGAAGCGCGAGCGATAACCAATTGGCCTTCCCATCCCCACCGTTGCCCTGATTGAGGAAGTACCGATCCGCCCCATCATCAGCCGCCACGACGTCCAGCAGACCGTCGTTGTTCAGATCGCCCACCGCGACGAAATAGGGGGTGCCCCCAGAAACGGTCTCGGTATTGGCTCTCGTGAAGAACCCCTCGTTGCCGGGATCGTTGTAGGCGATGTCCGTTTGGTAGGGACCGAGGGCAAGATCATTGACGATGTCGTTATACCCGTCATGGTTCAGATCCGCGATCACGGAATGCACTGAGAAGGTGGCGGTGAGAAAGTCCGAGTTGCCGGCGAAGCGCGCCGCCGTCTGGTCGGTGAAGAAGCCGCTGCCATTATTGATCAGGATCCGATTCTCGAGGGTATTGAGGTAATCGTTAAAGAAGAGATCAGGAGCGCCATCGCCCGTCACGTCGCCGAACCCGACGCCGCAGAAGTTCGGTGCCGCGATGAGCTGGGGGAAGCGCGCTTCTTCATACAGAAAGCCCTGCCAGTTGCCGCCTCCGTCGTTGCCCAGGTTCATGTAGATGCGCGGATGGGAGATGGTCTTCGGTAGGCCCGGCGTGTAGGCGCCTGCTGGTACCGTAACAATGTCCAGCCATTCGTCGCCATCAACATCCACGAGGGCCACGTCACGGTCCGGAGTGAGATCGAGGAAGCCCTGGCTGCCATCATCAGCAGCAACGGCGTAGTCGTTGGTCCGATCCACCAACACGCCATTCTCATTCATAAACAAGACGTTGCGCTTGCTTCCGGAATTGCTTCCGATCACTTTGCGAACGACAACAAGGTCGATGTCGCCGTCACGATCGACATCGCCCCAGGCGTAGTCCTTTTCTTCAGTGTCGTTGATGCCAAGCCCCGGCGAGGCGACGAGGCGTTCGGAGGTTTCGTTAGTGAATTGAACCCAGTCGCCGGCAAACGCTCCGGCGGCCAACATGAACGCGGTGCAGATTGAAGCTGTTTGATACGCCGTTGGCATGTTGTTTTCCTATTTGAAGCGTCCAGAGGAATCCTCGTGTTCCGGTTCGCGTCTCACCGACGCGGCCACATTTGACCCGGCCCCCCAACGGCGTTGGCGATGAACCCTCATTCTTTATCAGGGACATGGCCCCCACTTGCCGAGCAATGTGAGGAGATCCGATAGGCCGACGATCTCGTCTCCATTGAGATCGGCTGGGTGCAGCGGGTTGGGACCCCATGCCCCGAGCAGGTTGAGCAGATCCTTGACCCCGACGACGCCGTCGCCATCGATGTCGCCCAAGCAGCACGCATCAGGGATACCGTCGCCGTTGGCATCTTTACTGGTGCCATTGATGATGTCAATGATATCCAGGACGCCGTTGGCATTGCAGTCGGTCTGCGGGCCGCTGTACACGGTCAGGAAGACGTCGAAGTCATCGACGTCGACATCGAAGTCCTGGTCCACATCGCTGATGGCGCAAAGGTCATCCGGCGAATAGGGTCCGTCGCCGAAGAAACACGATGCGAAGATGATGAAGTCGTCCATCTCAACGTCGTCGTCAATAGTGTTCACGTCGGCGTGGTTGAACTCCCGCCGCCCCAGCGACGCTAGGAAGTCAATGACCATCGTACGCTCTTCGTCGGTCAGTCCTCCCTTGGGCGGGGCCGCACAATCCGGACACGGCGGAATCTCGGGGTTGAAATCGCAGAACTGGGGGTCGAGCCCGTTGAGGAACAGTTGCGCGGATGTCCGGGCCTGGCTGTCCTTATAACAGTGATACGCGACGGCGATCTCGATGCGGTCCGCAAAGAAGAAGCCGGCCACGCGACCGTCGTGAATGATCGGGTCGCGGGTTCTGATTCCCGCCAACGGCGCCGTCTTCATCTGCCCGATTCCTGCGTCACCCTGTTGAATGTTGTCAGCAAGACCGCCGATGTGATGCAGCAGGAAGTCGCCGTAGGGCTTGACTTCCTTGTTGCGCAAGGCTTCCTCCAGCTCCGGGTCGTCCGCAGTAGTGAAAGAAGGGTAATGGCAGT
>JACZXL010000102.1 GCA_022571635.1 Planctomycetota bacterium | reverse complement strand
TCGTGAGCGGCAAGATTTCCAAAGCCTCGTTCGATCCCGCTGCCAACAGGCTCAAGTTTGTCTTCGTCTCGGAGGGTGGCGAGATCACCTACGACGCCACCGTCAACGGCGATGCGATGACCGGCACGGTGGCTATGGAGGACGTGTTCTCGGCCGGCTTCAAGGCGAAGCGCGTCGCCGACGAGCAGGATGACGGGGCCGCGGACGCTGCCGAGGCTGCCGAGGCTGCCGAGGTCGCCGAGCCCGCAGCCGAGGTCGTTGAACCGGTCGCCTCCGACGCCGAGGCCCCCAGCGACGCCGGCGAAGGCGGCGGAGGCTGACCGAAGTATTTTTTTGATATGATCCCGCTTCACGAAGGGCGGAGGATGAAAGGAAAGCCCATCTCCACTGGAGGTGGGCTTTCAGTTTTTCACCATTGCAGGAGCAGGCACTATGCTTCGAGCGTTCGGCTTCTTGCGCTTGCAAGACGGTCGTTCTTGCCTAGCGCAACCTTGACACGGTCTGAGCGAGCTTCGCGCCCAGACTTTGCACAGCATCATGTTGTTTGGGATCCGTCAGCGAGCCGTCGTCGTTGAATGCCTTGGCGGCGTTGGGGATCGCCTTTTGATCGGGCAATACCAGCACGTGGATGTTGCTGAGAATCGCGCGCACGTGAACCAGCCCGCGCAGTCCGCCCAGCGCCCCCGGTGATGTGCTCATGATCGCCGCCACCTTGCCCTTGAAGCACGCCAATGGCGCTTCATCCGGCAGGGGCCTCGATACCCAATCGATCGCGTTCTTCAGCGCCGCCGTGATCGAGGAGTTGTACTCCGGGCATCCGATGAGGAAGCCGTCGTGGCTCTTGAATTCAGTCTTGAGTCGAACGGCGCTGTCAGGCAGGCCTTGAGCCGCCTCGAGATCTTGGTCGAAGACCGGCAGGGGATAGTCGGCCAAGTCGATCAGTGTCACCTCGGCTCCGGCGTCCCGAGCACCGGCGGCGGCGACCACGACGAGCTTCTTGTTGTAGGAATCCTTTCGCAGACTCCCAGCGAAGGCGAGGATTCTCGGGACTGATCCCATCGATGTATGCTCCTTGCGTTGGTTCCGTCAGGTTCTGCGCAGCGTAGTGTCGCGTTGCCCACGCCGGTTCCCGCTTGACGGCCCAGTCTACGCTATTGTCTCGTGATGCACGTCATGGATAGTTCAAGCCGACTAGCGCAACGGATCACGAACCTCAAGTCCTCAGCCACGCTCGCGCTGACCGCCAAGGTGAAGGCGCTCAATGCGGCCGGTGCGGATGTGATCGGCTTTGCGGCCGGTGAGCCGGACTTCGATACGCCGGAACATATCAAGCAAGCGGCCATCGACGCCCTCAACGCGGGGCAGACGCACTACATGCCCGTGCCCGGCGACCCCGCGGCACGACAAGCAATCGCGGACAAGCTACGAAACGATAATGCAATCAATTGCGGCCCCGACGATATCGTCATCACTACCGGCGGCAAGCACGCAATCTATCTTGCGCTTCAGTGTCTCGTCGACGCCGACCGAGGGGCCCAGGTGCTCGTGCCCACACCTGCCTGGCTGAGCTATCGCCCCATGATCGAGCTGGCCGGCGGCGAGGTCATCGAGATTCCCGGCTCAGTCGACAACGATTTCAAGATCACCGCCCAACAACTTCAAGATGCGATCACCGATCGGTCCGTCGCGATCATCATCAACAGCCCGTCGAACCCCTGCGGGACGATGTATAGCCCGGATGAATTGCGAGAGCTGGCGACGGTGATTGAGCGCTGTCCGCAACTCACCGTCATCAGCGATGAGATCTACGAGAAGCTGATCTTTGGCGGTGTTGATCACTTCTCGATTGGATCAGTCCAAGCGATCGCCGACCGCGTGATCACCATTAATGGTCTGAGCAAAGCGTATGCGATGACGGGTTGGCGGATCGGCTACGCCTGCGCCCCCGCCCCCGCCCCCGGAATTGATCGTGTGATGGCGAAAGCGATCGCTAGATTACAGGGGCAGATGACCAGCCACATTACGTCCTTCTGCTACGCGGCGATTGTCGAGGCGTTGACGAATGCGGCGGACGATGTTGAGCGGATGCGTCAGGAGTTTGCTCGCCGTGCGGTGATTATTCACGAACGTCTGACGGCGATGCCGGGGATTCGCTGTCCCAAGCCGACGGGTGCGTTCTATGTTTTTCCGGATATCAGTGCGACCTTCGGCAAGCGTTCCGGGGGCGGCCGGTTGATCGACTCGGCCATGTCCTTCGCGGAAGCGCTTCTGGAAGAGGCGAACGTGGCGGTGGTCCCCGGCGACGATTTCGGCGGGTGCGGCGCACATCACGTCAGATTGAGCTTCGCCTGTTCGGAGCAGCACATCGAAGAGGGCTGTCGGCGCATTCACCGATGGATTGAGGCGCTGACGTAGCGCGCTCGATGTGCGCTTTTGGGTGCCACGCTTCGATTCCGGTCCGCCGGAACGAAGCGTGTTCCTGACGCATTATACGAATCGCAATTGATCCAAAGGCGGGTGCCATGCTTTGACCCGATAGGGCAAAGCATGCTTCACCGCTTCGCGGATGAAGCATGGCACCCGCGAAACGCACGAGAATTATTTGGGATTAGTATTACTCTTTGCTAGGGTTTTGCTTCTTGGGCTTGGACGGGGCGGGAACGCGGTCGACGGTGGGTCGGCGTTTCGGCGAAGGCCTGGTCTTGTTGGCTTGAACCAATGGCGGTCGCTGGCGGACGGTTCGTGCTTTTGGACGTGCGGAGACCGGCCGGCGCTTGAGCTGTTGCGTTGATCGAGCTCTCGCCTTCTGGAGACGCTGTGCCGAACGACGCTGCGCCTCTTTGCCAACCTGACGTGTGCGTTGGGTCACCGTCTTGGTGCGACTGCTTTTTCGTGGCGCCGGACGAGCGCGCCGCGGCTTTTGCCGATCCGATTTCGTGTAGCCAAGTACACCTTGCATCACAGCCGGTGTTGCCGTCTCCAGCTTTTGGGACGAGCGATAGTCCTGTTGGGCGTCGATCGGAGCGCTATCAGCGGGTTGGAGATCAGTGGACAGTGCGTACCCACTGCCCAGCAGCGCAGAAGTGAAGCCGATAGCCAGGATGAATCGAAAACCTCGCATGCCTCTACCCCCCTGAATCGACCGGCACTTGTCGGGGTCATGCGAGACTGTTCAGGTCGGCATGACTCAGCGCGCGGTCACCCCCCCACATTCGGCAGGAGTTGGGTTCGGCTTGGCGGGAAACGGCTCAGATGTGGATAGGGCTGTCAAGACCGACCGGCGGTGCGACTTGGGTCGGGTCGTATTGTGAGGGTTCTTTCCCAGACGGAACAAGGGCTGCTTCTTACCGCCGAGAATACGCGGCCTACGGGGCGACAGCTTCCAGTGAGGCGTCGAAGAACCACGATGGGTGGCGCGGGGTAACACACGCCTAATGAGCGGGGGCTTGTTATCTGCCGCTGCTGCTGCTGCTGTTGCTGCTGAGGGTCTGCCTGGAGCCGCGGTTGTTCCGTATTCCCGCGAGGCGCATTCGGTCCCGGACGTTGGTTCTATAGAAGGTTCGGCTCTGTGCGAGCCTGCGGGCGCGCTCTGCACGCTCAACACGCACCTCGCGCTCCTTGTTGCGGACGGTGTTCCTGGCGCGGTTTTGTTGCACGTTCTTGAAAGACCGGCGGGCCAGATCGAAGATGCTCAGCTTCTGATTGGCACGATACTTGGCGGTACTCGCCACCGAAGCGGGACTATGAGAGCGCTTTGCGGACCGCGGCGCCGCAACGCCGGCGGATCGCTTCGCCTGATTGACTTCATGGGCAGTGCTGAACGTGCGTTGAACGTCGATTGGCGATCGGCTGTTCGTCGCGAAGACCGGGTTGGTCTGGAGGTTTCGATGGAGACGCGGCGCATCGTCGTCCGCTCCATCCGCCTCGGGCGATGGAAAATACTCAGCGTAGATCACAGCCGGGGTACGAGTGTCGATTGGATCGGCCGCGTCCATTGCCGACGGATTATCAGACGCTTGATCGTTGGCTACGGTGGCGATTCCCAAGAGTGCGGTGGTGCATGCTACGGCAAGAAGGGTTCTCAACGGCATCATCGGCCCGCTCCTTCGTCTTTAGTTGTTGCCTCCCGTGGTACCCAAAAGCATGCCCCGAGCCCGAGACGGGGCAAGTCCCCCGTGGTGAATCGCCCGGCGATCAACACAGTTCATCGTCATGGGTAGTCCCGGCAAGCGGGGTCGGGCCGTGTCAATCTGTATCGATCGTGCGGGTTATGGGGATCGAGCGGCGGCGGGCAGCGCGGTATAGCCGCGGATGAAAATCCGCGGGTGCCTTGGTCAGCGGATACCATTGCCGGAGATGGTTACGTCGGATCAGGGCAGCTTGACGTCTCCCACGGAACTGCGGTGTATTACCTGCGGTTATGACCTGCGCTCATTGCCGATTGAACAGAGCTGTCCAGAATGTGGCACGCCCATCGAGTTGTCTCTGCGCGGCGACCTGTTGTCGCGATCTGATCCAGCGTGGGTAGCAAGGCTCGCCCGCGGCCAATCGTTGCTCGTGTTGGGCGTTCGATTCTGCCTGATATGTATGGTCTGTGCGTTCGTGATTCCTTTCTTGGGCGTTGTCGGGGGTCTCGTATTCGCTTTCGGATTCGGTATCGGTATCAACATTCCGAGCTGGGTATTCGATGTTGCATTTTGGAGCTTCGGCGGTGCACTGTTCATTGGGGTGGTCGTTACATCACTTGGTTGCGCGCTTGTTACCACCCAAGATCCGCGCGACAGCTTGCGCGAATCTTCGACCTCAAATCGCAATGTGGCACGAAAGGCATTGTTCGCGATGTACGCCTGTATTCCAGCTAGTGGAGTAGTCTGGCTCCTTCCGTTCGTGCGCACCAGTCATCAGATCTACGGAGGTATCTTCTTGCTATCTGTCGGTACTTGCTTCGCCGTCGTACTTGTTGCGAGTCTGGGTTGGTTGGCAGTTCTCGCCGCGCGCATTCCGGACCATGATCTTCGATCCCGCACCATGAAATCAGCCCGTTTTTTTCGATGGGCCGTTCCAGTCTTGATTCTTACCGCTCTCATCCCACCGATGCTGTCTGCCACGCCTCCCGCAGCTGGAGGAGCGTTGATTAGGCCGGGGGTTTTGTCTTCCGTGACGGGTTGCGTTTTCCTCGTCGTCGCCGCTGGCATTCTGATTGGATCGTTTCGGATGTACAAGGACCTGCGTACCTACCACACTGCATTCCACAGGTGCGCAACCGAAGCAAACACTGCCAACAGCGAGCCGCCACTGACCGATTAGATATCGCTCAGTTCCACACTCGCGACGCTCAAGATTCCGGCGGCGGCGCGTAGCTCATCGAGCAATTCAGCCGTCGGTGCTTCATCGAGCTTGAGGATCATCAACGCGATCGTGGTGTCGGTTGCGCTTTCAGTCTTACGCCCGATCACCATCTCCGCGATGTTTACGTTGGCGTTGCCGAAGAGTTGACCGACCAGGCCGATGCGGCCCGGCTGATCGTTGTTGGTGAGCAGGACCATGTGGCCGGCGGGGACCATGTCCATCGCGTAGCCGTCGAGATTGGTGATGCGCGGCAGGTCGTCTTCGTAGATCGCCCCCTGAACGCGATGCGAAAAGACTCCCGTCCCCTTTGTTTGGGCCTTTGTTTGGAGTTGGATGCCGAGGCGGTCCTCGCCGTGGTCGGCGGCGATGATCGTTTGCATGTCGATGTGACGTTGCTCGGCAATCAGCGCCGCGTTGATGACATTGACCGGCTCGTCGAGGTGGCGCCCCAGCAACTGGGCCAGTGCGTACCGGGCGATGGTGTCCGCCGGTCCGGCCAGGGCCTCGCCGCGCACGGTGATGCGCACCGAGTGCAGCGGTTCGCGCCCGACCACAGCATCCAGCAGCGCGATCATCCGCGCACCAAGGTCGACAAACGCTTGCTGGCGATCCGTGAGATCAAAGCTTAATCCGCCGACATTCACAGCCCCGCTCATCCCCTCGCCCCGCAGATAGGTCACCAGCGCGCGACACGCCTCGACCGCCACGGCCTCCTGGGCCTCCACCGTTGACGCACCCAAATGCGGCGTGGTCAGGATTTTGGGGTGATTGCGCAGCGGACTGTCCGGCGGCGGCGGCTCGTGCTCGTACACATCAAGCGCCGCCCCGCCGCATTGCCCGGACTCCAACGCCCCAAGGAGGGCCGATTCATCGACGATCCCGCCGCGCGAGGCGTTGACGATGAGAATGCCCCGTTTGGCCTTGGCGAACGTCGCGGCATTCAGCATTCCCGCGGTCACGTCGGTCTTGGGCACGTGAAAGCTGACAATATCCGCCCGGCCAAGCAGTTCGTCGAACGTGTCAACCAAAGGCACCTGTCCGTCCAGGGTCGACTCGGCGTTGATCATCGGGTCGTGCGCGATCACCTTCATGCCGAATGAGAGCGCGCGCTGGGCAAGGGTGCGGCCGATGCGACCGATGCCGACGACCCCCAATGTTTTGCCTTGAAGTTGACTGCCGATGAACTTGCTGCGGTCCCATCCGCCGGCGGCGATCGCCGCATGGGCCGGGGCGATGTTGCGGGCCAGCGCGATCATCAGGGCAAAGGCGTGCTCGGCCGTGGTGACGGTGCTCGCGGAGGCGGCATTCATGACGGCTATACCCAAACGAGTGGCGGTCGGAAGGTCAATGTTGTCGACGCCGACACCCGCCCGGGCAATCGCGCGCAGCCGACTTTCACCGCTGGCGGCGCACTGCCCAAGGACGTCGGCGGTGATTTGGACGGCCGATCGCACCACCACGCCGTCGTGCGATCGCAGGGTGGCGGCAAGTTCAGCTCCCGCCAGCCCGGTTTGGACGGTCAGTTGGACGTCGTCCTGGGCCTGGAGGAAGGCTGCCCCTTCGTCTGCAAGTTTGTCGGCGATGAGGATTCGCATCCGATTCTTCCAGGAAAGCCACGCCGGTTGAAACGCTTACTGCCCCCAAAGGTGGTCAGGCGTGCTGGGGGCCGCCTTGGACGACCTGCACTGAACCGGCTAGAATAGCGGCTTCCAAGACCACGCGTGGCTATGAGAGGATACGACGACGACGATGACGATCGCCGCCGAAGCAAAAACGCAGTTGATTCAGGACTACCGCCGCACGGAGGGAGATTCCGGATCCCCCGAGGTGCAGATCGCGATCCTGACCCACCGCATCCGTGGCCTGACCGATCACCTGCAAACCCACAAGCACGACTACGCCTCGCAGCGAGGTCTGGTGCTGATGGTCGGTAAACGAAACCGTTTGTTGCGGTATATCGCACGAACGAGGCGCGACGACTATCAAGCGTTGATCAAGCGACTCGGCTTGCGGAAGTAAGCCGGATCAGTTTTTGTCGGGCGACGGACCGATGATTAGGTGGCAGTAGGCAAGCCACAGTCTTGTTGGGCGAGAACGAGCGTCTGGGGACTGTTGTTTGCCTCCTGCCTCTTAGAAGTCGGCGGCCGTAAAAAAATGTGACCTGCGCGGAGAATCCGCGCGGGGTGACTTCTACTAGAGGTAGACAAGCGATGGCATATGTTTGTGTAGAGCGGGAAATCGGGGGCCGAACGTTCAAAATCGAAACCGGGAAGGTCGCCAGGCTCGCCAGCGGCGCGGTCGTGGCCAGCTACGCTGACACCACGGTTCTCACGACCGCGATGCGGGCCGATCCTCGACCGGGATTGGACTTTTTCCCGCTTCAGTGCGATTACCGCGAGAAGCTCGGGGCGGGCGGAAAGTTCCCCGGTGGTTTTCGTAAGCGCGAGGGTCCGCCCAACGAAAAAGAAATCCTCACGATGCGGATGATGGACCGTCCGATTCGGCCGTTGTTCCCCGACGGCTTTATCGACGAGGTCCAGATCCAAGCGTGGGTCCTCAGTCACGATGGACAAAACGACGCTGATATGGTTGCGTGCACGGCAGCGTCGGCGGCGCTGTGCTTGACCGATGCCCCGTTTCAGGGACCGGTGGCTACCGTCCGCGTGGGTCGGATTATCACCGACGATGGCGAGAAGTTCATCATCAATCCCACGCATGCCCAGATGGAGTTCTCCGATCTGGACCTCGTGCTGTCCGGCCACGCCGACGGCTTGAACATGATCGAGATCGGTGCGGCGGAAGTACCGGAGGCGGATGTGCTGGAGGCGATTCGCATGGGGTACGAGGAGGGCATCAAGCCGCTCCTTGAAATGCAACAGGAACTCATGGAGAAAGTCGGGGCTACGGACAAGGTGGTCGGCGAGCTGCGTGTTCCGCCGGACGATGTCGTGGAGCAGGTCAAGAAACTCGCCGGTGACGAGATGGCCAAGCTACGGCAGATTCACAGCAAGCAGGAGCGCAATGACGCCATCGACGCGCTTCGCGATCGGATGATCGAAGAGCACTTTGCGATCCCCGAGGGGGTTGCGTATTCCGAGCATCTTGCGGCGGAGAAGCGTCAGTCTCACGCTAAGGAAGCGTTTCGCAAACTGGAGAAAAAGACCGCGCACCGTCTTATCGCGGAAAACGGTACGCGCGCCGATGGTCGAGCGGCGACGGAGATTCGTCCGCTTGAGATGGAAGTCGGCCTGCTCCCGCGAACGCACGGCTCAGCGTTCTTCCAGCGCGGGGAGACGCAATCGATCGTTACCTGCGTACTTGGCACGACGCGTAACGAACAGATCGTTGACGGGTTGATGCCTGAGTACGCTAAGAAGTTCTATCTGCATTACAACTTCCCGCCGTTCTGCACAGGCGAGGCCGGTCGCATCATGGGGCCGGGCCGGCGCGAAATTGGTCACGGTGCGTTGGCGGAACGATCGTTGCTCGCCGTGCTGCCTGAACTCGACGAGTTTCCATATACGGTGCGACTCATCAGTGACATCACCGAGTCCAACGGCTCATCGTCGATGGCTTCGGTCTGCGGCGGATGTCTCGCGTTGATGGACGCCGGCGTGCCGATCAAGGCCACCTGCGCGGGAATCTCCATCGGGCGGTTCACCGCGCCGGATGGGAAAATCACGCACGTCACCGACATCATCGGCGAGGAGGATTTCTTCGGCGAAATGGACTTCAAGGTCTCGGGAACGCGCGATGGGATCACCGGCATACAGCTTGACCTCAAAGCCCGCGGCCTGCAAATCGACGAGATCACAACGATCCTGGAGCAGGCGCGCAAGGGTCGGCTGGAACTGATCGAAAAAATGGAAGCGGTTCTGCCAGGCCCCAGGGCTGAGCTTTCACCGTACGCGCCGCGAATCATCTCCGTGATGATTGATCCGGAGAAGATCGGCAAGCTCATCGGGCCCGGCGGCAAGACGATCCGCGGCATCCAGGAGCGCACCGGGGCCACGATCGACGTGGCTGAGGACGGCACCGTGCTCATCGCGGCCGTCGATGGCGAAGCCGGCGCCAGAGCCAAGGCCGAGGTCGAAGCTTTGGCCGCGGAGATCAAGGTCGGCACGATCTACGAAGGCGACGTCGTCTCCATCAAGGACTTCGGCGCGTTTATCGAAATCGCCCCGGGAACCGACGGCTTGTGCCACATCTCCGAGTTGGCGGACGGTTACGTGAAGTCCGTCAGTGACGAGGTCAAGCTCGGCGATCGCATCAAGGTGAAAGTGATCAACGTCGACGACACCGGCCGCATCAAGCTCTCTCGCCGCGCCGCCCTAGCCGACGAGAAGAAAGCCGACGAGAAGAAAGAGCCGGTCGGCGCGTCGTAGTACGCCGACGCAACATGACGGGGCGCCATGCTTCGACTCCGGTCCGCCGGAGCGAAGCATGTCTTATTTTGAGGGTGGGTGCCACCGACAGCGCAGTCCCGGCGCGCCGGGAGAGTCGTCGGTGCGTTCGGAGGAACTCGGCTCGCACGCACGACTCGGCGGCCTCGCTGTGCGTGGCACCCTTTGGGCGCTTGGCACGAGGTGGAGCGTGGGTGCCACCGACAGCGAAGCGCAGCGGAGTCGTCGGTGCGTTCGAAGCATGGCGCCGTCACTTGTCATTCCAACGCATCGCGGCGAACATGAACATATGAACTGGCTTTGGTGGACGTTGCTGGGAATCATCCTCGGCGTAGCGGCCATGGCGCCGATCATGCGCATCATGCTGCGACGAGCGGAGCACCGTGCTCGCCTTGCCGAGCGACGCGCCCGGGATGCCGAGCGCTTGGCGGAGCTAGGCTCGATGACCGGCGGGCTGGCGCACGAGATCAAGAACCCGCTGTCGACAATCGGACTCAATGCGCAACTCCTGGCCGAGGCGATCGGCGAGGCCGAGCTTCCCACCGAGCAGCGCGATCGGCTTCTGCGCCGGATCGACGCCCTGTCGCGCGAGATCGATCGCCTGCGGACGATCCTGACCGACTTCCTTCAGTTCGCCGGGCGGGTGAGGCTTGATCCGGAGCCGCGTGACCTGGCGAAGGTGGTGTCCGAGCTGTGCGACTTCTTCCAACCGCAGTGTGATCAGAACGCCATCGTGTTACGGACGCAGTTACCGTCCGAGCCGGTGCCGGTGCGCGTCGATGAGAGTCTGTTCAAGCAAGCGCTGCTGAACCTGATGATCAACGCGACGCAGGTGATGAAGGCCCAGGCGTCCGGCGCTGCGGGAGACGACCAACCCCAAGCGGTCTCCGGCGAGCTGATGTTGCGGGTCGAAGCGGACGACCACGAAGCGCGCGTTCACGTGATCGACACGGGCCCGGGCATCGAGCCGGCGCGCCTTCAGGAAATCTTCCGGCCGTACGTTTCGCACCACGCCGGCGGAACCGGCTTGGGTCTGCCCACGGCGAGGCGAATCATCGAGGAGCACGGCGGTCAGCTGGCGGTCCACTCCGAACCCGGCCGGGGCAGCGATTTCGTGATTCACTTGCCGCGCGAGAAAAGGGGACATTCTACTTTTTCAGAAAAGTAGAATGTCCCCTTTTCCACTTTTTACTCGGCTACGAGCAGGGTCAGGTTCTCCAGGATTGACCGGGCGATGTCCACCAGCGGTCGGCGCGTGTCTCGGGCCTGTTTCTGAAGGAGTTTCATCGCTTCCGGCTCCGAGACTTGCTTGTGCTTGACGACGAGCCACTTGGCCTGCTCGATCGTCTTGCGGTCTTCCAATCGTCGCTTGAGCGAGCTGATCTCCTCGTGCTGGCGGAGGTGCGCCTGGAATCTTCCCCAGGCGATCTCGAGGCATACTCGAATCTGATCCTGACTCGCCGGCTTGAGCAGGAACCCGAACACGCCGGCCTGAGCCGCGGTCGAGACGTACTCGGGGTCCGAATACGCCGAGAGAATGACCACCGGGACGTGTAACTCCCGAAACACGACGGCCGCGGCCTCTAGGCCGTTGCAGTTGGGCATGCGAACGTCCAGCAGCGCCAGGTCGGGCGGATCGCGGCGGCACAACTCGATGGCTTCGAGCCCGTCGCCGGCGGTTCCGACGACGGTATATCCCAGCCCCGTCAAACTGCTGCTGATCCCCGCCGCAACCAGGTGCTCGTCGTCAGCCACCAGCACACGTGTCAAGCGTACGTCCCGCTCGTCCGTACGACGCGCGAACGGCTGCGATTGCGACGACACTTTCCCTGAACAAGCACCAGCCGCCATGACCGGGGCCTCCATCCCCGGATTGTGACGAGGGCGTAGAAGGCGGGCTCCGTCGATCGCGTGTCTCGGTCATGGGGCCGATGC
>JACZXL010000101.1 GCA_022571635.1 Planctomycetota bacterium | reverse complement strand
TCCAGGCGGTCGACGGTTTCGTTATGCATGGCCCGGTCGAAGACCTGATGCCGCACCCTGCCGGCGGCTTTGGCTCGATACATCGCGGTGTCGGCATCGCGGAGCATTTCATCGGCCGAGTCGTACTCCAGATCACTCGTGACGATCCCGATGCTGGCGGTCGAAGTGACCTCGTGGCTGCCGATCTTGTGCGGCGTCTCCAGTGATTTCTGTATTCGCTCGGCGACGAGTGTGGCGTCTGCCACGTTCTTGATTCCATCCAGGAGGATCACGAACTCGTCCCCGCCCAGTCGAACCGAGAGATTGTCGTTCTCAGCATCCGGTTCCTGATCCACTCTCGACGTGGTGTCGCCGATCCGCAGGCTTCCCTTGAGCCGATCCGCCATGCTGATCAAAAGCTGGTCACCGACTTCGTGGCCCAGACTATCATTGATGATTTTGAATCGATCGAAATCCAGGAACAGCAGGGCAAAGACGAAGTCCTTCTCACGCTTCGTACGCCGGAGACACTGCTCGATCCGATCCAGCAACACGGCTCGATTGGACAGGCCCGTGAGGGAGTCATGCATGGCGTCGTGGCGGGCCTGTGCCTCGGCGCCCATGCGCTGGGCCACTTCGTCCACAAGCTGCGCTTTCTGTCGCTCGAGTTCCTCGGCCTGTTCCCGGAGTTCGCGTTCGCTCCTTCGCAGCTCGACCTCAGCCTTGACGCGATCGGTGATATCCTGGCCGTAGAAATTCACATAGCCGGCCTCGATGACTGGGGCCAGGGTGAAGGTGATGAACCGCTCCCCGCATCGAATCTCGATTGCCTGGTTTTGCCCCGAGCGCAGCACTTGGGCGATCGTGTCCAGCCAGGGCTGCGGAAGGTATCCCCCGGGAGAGGTTCCCCATGCCTCGAGCACAGGACCGCTGACGGCATTGGCGTAGATGACCCGTCCGTCGGCGGCCACGCGCACGACGGGACTGGGGTTCTCGGCCGGGAATTTGGCCAGCAACTCCAATTCACTCCGGAGCTGCTTGCGCTCCGTGATGTCTTGAACGATCGCGATGAACCAACGTTGTCCGTTGTGATTCATCTCGGTGACACGAAGGGCCATGGGGAACATCGATCCGTCGCGGCGGACGGCGTCAAGTTCGCGTTCAAGGCCGATGATTCTTGTTTGGCCGGTCCGTAGGTATCGCTGGATGTGACTGTCGTGCTCTTCACGATACGGAGACGGCGCCAGAACCGAGACATTTTGGCCGATGATTTCCGAAGCGCCGTATCCGAAGAGTTCTTCCCCGGCGCGGTTGAAGGTGGTGATGATTCCCTGATCGTCGATCGTTACGATGGCGTCCGCCGCGGCCTGGAGTATGGCGCGGGTTTGCGCCTCCCTTTCCTGCAGCGCTGTCTGCGCCTGTCGGCGATCGGCGATCTCGAATTGCAGCTCGGCCGTTCGCTGCTGGATTGTGACCTCCAGCTCGTCCAGATCAAGCTGCGCCTGCCGGGCGAGATGCCACTTCTCGGTTAGGGCGCAGGCGAGCTGGCGCACTTCGACGTTGTCGAACGGTTTTTTGAGGATCAACAGCCCGTCGGTCTGGCCGAGTCGTTCGTGAATGTCTTTCCACGAGTAATCGGAGTACGCGGTACAGATGACGATTTGGATATTCGGGTCGGCGCGCCAAATCTGCTCAATGGTCTCCAGCCCATCCCAACCCGGCGGCATGCGCATGTCCACAAAAGCCAGGCTGTACGGTGAATCCTCCTCGAGCGCCTGTCGGACCTTCTCCAGCCCCTCTTGGCCCTGGGAGGCGGTATCAAGCTCATAGCGGATCGACTCCGGCGCGGTTGGGCTTGCCCCCAGAAGCGATGTTCTCAGTTCGTCCAACACGGCAGTGTCGGCTCGGTTGCCGAGGATCTTCCTGAAATCCTGGTGGATGGCGTCGTTGTCGTCGATCACCAAAATGCGCCGATTCTGTTGCTCGGGCTGAGTGTTCATCGACTCACCTGGGCGACTCTTAGTGGGATATGTAGCGAGAACGCGGCGCCGCGGTTGAGACCGTCGCTGTGCACGGTGAGTGATCCTCCGATGGACCGGGCCGCCACGGCGCAACTATGGAGGCCGAACCCATGGCCGTCCTGTTTCGTCGTGAAGCCGTGGGAGAAGACCCGGGTCAGGTTCTCCGAGGGGATTCCGACGCCGTTATCGATCACGTCAATCCGTACACGCTCCGCTCCATCGTTACTCCTGGCGATGCGCACCGTGAGCGTTTTGTCGTCGATCCGGGCGGTGGTGAGCGCGTATTTGGCGTTGCTGATCAGATTGACCAGGATTTGCAGCACTTTCTGTTTATCCACGATGACGTCGGGGATCGCTTGGAACTCGCGCACGACCTGCGCGCCGTGGCGATCCAGGCCCGCGATGTTGATCCGCAGCGCGTCCTCAACGAGATCGGCGAGCGATACGGCCACCTCAACGCCCGACACCTTCGCATACGACTGCTGCATCGAGACGATTTCCTTGATGTGGTCGATGTTCTTGGTCAACGACTGCAGTTCGCCGAGTATCGTCTCCTGCTCGTCAACCAGGTGTCCGCCCAACTCGGACAGGAAGGCGGGGATGAGCCTACCCTTTTCATCGGTTGTGATGAACGATGCTAAGTCGTCCGCATGCTGCTGGAGAAGTCGGCTGATCTGGAGCAGGTCCGGCGCCTTGGAGTCCTGCACCATCACCCTCACGAGTGTGGCCGTCACGTTGACGCTGTTGAGCACGTTGCCGACGTTGTGCAGGACCCCGGTCGCGACTTCAGCCATTCCCGCCTGCCGGGACGCGGCCACGAGTTGCGTGTGCATCTGTTCGCGTTCAGCCTCGGCTCGCTTGCGGTCGGTGATGTCCTGGAGGATCCCGATGAACCATTGTTGATCGGCGTAGCGCATCTGAGAGATCCGCAGCATGGCGGGGAGTGTCGATCCATCCTTCCGCACCGCCTCAACCTCTCGTTCGAAGCCGATGATTCGCGCCTCGCCGGTGCGCAAGTAACGTCGAAGATAGTTGTCGTGCTGTTCGCGGTCCGGCGAGGACGCGAGCATGGATACGTTGCGACCGATGACTTCGTCGGCGGTGTAGCCGAACATATGCTCGGCAGCGCGATTGAACGTGGTGACGACGCCCTGGTCGGTAATCGTGATGATCGCGTCCACCGCGGCTTGGAGTATGGCCTGCGTCTGAGCCTCACTCTCTTGCAGCGCGGTCTGGATGTACTTGCGCTCGGTGATCTCCTTCTCCAGCGCCAGATTCACGGCCGAGAGCGTCTGTGTCTTTACGTCAAGGTCATGGGCCTTCGCCTCGATCTGCGCAAGGCTTCGGCGAGCCGCGTCCAGCACGAAGTTGATCAGCATCTGGAGCTTCTCGATCGTCTCATCCTGCCCCTCGACCCTCACGGCAAAGTCGAACCGGCCGTCCACGGCCTGACACATTTGGTCAGACAGTTGGTCGATCAACGAGCGGAGCTGTTGCTCGCCGACAAGGTTGGGGTTCGTGGGTTCGGTCATCGCGACTACTGCTTCGTTACGCGGCCCATCGGATGCGGATTTCACACTCCGAATCACCCTGCTTCAGACATTTGGTTTCCTCGATCGCCGCCTCGTCCCCGTAATGCTTCATCAAGCAGCGGGCAAGAGCCATATACAACCCGCAGAGTTGGTTCGGTGACCGGTAGTGGACGGTAATCCCGTCTTCAACGTGCTCGATCTCGAACTTGTCGTTGATCGCCTGGCCGGCCTTCTGATCCCGGACGCCCGTGGCAAAGCCATTGTGGATCTTCGGCTGACGCTGAAGGAACTCGCGAGCCGTCTTGGACATCGAGAACCACATCGGCCAGCGCTTCGTCGAGTCCTTGTAGAAGAACTCGGCGAAAACGGTCTCGGCTTCGTCCTGGGTGACGTCCAGAACATCACAGGTGGCGCTGAACAGGCGCTGCCACTCGTCGTCGTCGTAGACTTCGTCCATACGGAACGCTTTGTCTTCGTCAACGCCGGCTTTGCGCTTGACTTCAAGGACCTTCTCCTTGCCTGCCATTTCCTCTATGAGATCAAAGAGTAGTTTGTGGATGAGACCGACCATTTGTGCCTCCAGTTTCAATTCGCGGGCACCAGAACATGCGTGTTCTTGACGCGCTGATGCGCGCACCGCTTCCTTTGTACGTAGTGTCGGCGGTCACGGCAGAGTTTGCCGGCACACCGGTGACGCGTCCCGTACACCTTTTGTAACTCATGTTTGTGGTTTCCCCGGGATCGATAACGCGGCGGTGCACCAGCGGAATGACCCACCATCCAGTGCGGTGGTCGGATATGGTGCGCCGACGTGATGTTTTCGGCATCTGGCGAGGCAACCTTGATGGACCGCGACCGGACGAAGGCTCTCTTGTGGCCTCCGGACCGGTGGCCGGGCGATCAGAATCCGGATGTATCTGTGTCAGCTAAGCGCCTCGGGGCCGATAATCGGCACGCCCGCCGGTTCGCCCGGAGCGACGGCGCGTTACCCAGGTCGCCCGATCGGCAGTATCACGATGTGGCCCCGGCTTCCGAGCGGAACGCGGCCGTGTCCTGGGTGTTCGTGTCGTACACTTTTGGATATAGGAACTTGGCAGGGAGGATGCCATGACGACACACACAGATATGACCGAACTTCGTATGGACCTGGAGCTGCTGCGCGACGACCTCGTAGCCGGCACGCTCCAAGAGCGACAGGCCTGGACCATTCTGGACAGGACGGGCACGCTGCTCGACCAGGCCCCAGGCGGCCCCTTCGAGGAGAATCTACGCGTCATTTACTCGCTGGTGTCGGTGGTCTGGAACAACTTACGCCAGCTGAAGCGGCTCCACGAGGCCATGCCGGGCGAATAAACCGAGCCGCGCTGAATCCCGACCCCCGGTTCGCCTCGCGACCACGCTGCGAATCACGACGGCCGCCGCGGGGGAGGTCTACACCGCCTTGGGAATCCGTGCCCGCGGGCCTTGATTGATCCTTGATCAGTTGCGAAGATGCCAAGTTATGGTCGAGGCCTCACCGGCCGAGCGTGATCCGTTCCGTCCGCCCACCGTTCCGGTCATAGTCCACTGTCTGCACTGTGACCAGGAGTACGAGAGCTATCTCATCCACTGGGTGGAAGATGCGATCGAGAGCGACTCGCCGGGCTTCTGGTGCTGTCCCACGCCGGGCTGCGACGGCAAGGGCTTCGGTTTCGACATCTTCCCCATCGATCCGGACTATCGCGACGAACACGGCAATCTGATGTGGATGGAGGACGATGACGACGAGGACTACGACGAAGTCGATGAGTATGTAGACCGGGAACGTGAAGTAGAAGACCGGGAAGTCGATGCCGGCCGCCAGCCCCCCGTCGAGGATGCCGAGGATGACATCCCCTGGTGATCCCGCGGAAATGTGAGTGAACCGGCACGCGCCCGGCGCGCGAATCGACAGACGCCCATGGCCTTGCGGCCGGGTTCGTCTGTCTCAGGTCGTCAACAAGAGATCAAGAAGGAGGTTCTTGGCGTGTCAGCGTCGCCGTCGGCGTCTGATCACGGTCAGCCCGGCCAAGCCCAGCAGCGCCATCGCGCCCGGGGCGGGCACCGGGGCCGAGTTCCAGCCGACGATAACGGATGGCGCCAGCGGATTGTCGTTGATGACCGTCCCGACATCCCACCCGATACTGAAGCTGTTGCCGAAGGTGCTCGTGCTCTGAGCGATGTTCGTGTTCAGATCACTGAGCAAGAACACCGCGGCGCTTGCGATCTCGACATCCTCGGCGATGTTGGTCACATCCAACGTGCTGATGGAGGGGCCGAGGGCGATGTAGGCTGCATAGCCGAAGTTGCTGAAGTCGAGCAGGATCGAGTTGTCGAATGCGGGATGCAGGCCGGGGCTCACGGCGTCCCACGTGAACACCCCGTCGAGGTCGAACGTGCCGAGCGTGCCGTAGGTGTACGACCCGCCGGTCGGCCCGGCCATATCGCCGGCGAACCCGGACTGGACGAGTTGCAGGTCCATGCTGGTTCCCGTCAGGTCAGCCTGTGCGGCGCCGGTCAATATCGCGGCGGCGGCGGCGGCTATGGTTCGCGTACTGTTGGTCATGATGTTCTCTCCCTCTTTTGATGTTCGTCAGGCGGAACCCGCCGTCAGCGCACCAGGCGCGGCGACGGTCCCTCAAACCTAGCACGGGTGTGGGGGCCGGCCATCGCATCATCGCAAAACGAGCTGAGAAACCTGCCTTGACGCCCCTACAAGCGGCCCCGTTTCCCAGGCGGCAAGTTTGCACGATTATGCGGGCGGGTGGTGAGCCGTAGTCCGCTGCGGCGAGTGGCGGGTCGATAACCAAACGATCTGCAGGGCCCCCCGGCCCCGCGCCGCGAGCCCCGATCAGGCCCCGCCTCAACGGCCACAGGCGTCAGACGGTCGCCTCGCGGTTGGACGCGCCCGCCTGGTATACTTTTGTAGCGACAATCATCGAGTGGGCGAGCCTGTCTGAAGCTGGCGCAATGATGTCGCGGCGTCGTCGTTGACGCCGTGCCGGCTTGAGGCTCAATCCTTCGCCGCCGCTGAAGCCGCCAAGCGATGCAATGGCCGCCAAGCAATCTCCATTGACGATCGGGCAGATCCTCGCCTGGGCCGACGCCCATTTGTCCCGCACGGGAACGTGGCCCATCTCGCGCTCCGGTCCGATCTACGATCAGCCGGGCCGAACCTGGGAGGGCGTGAACTCGGCGCTGGCCAAGGGCGGATGCGGACTGCCCGGCGGAGATTCGTTGGCGCGGGTCCTGGATCGACGGCGCGGCGTGAAGTACACGCGGCGCTCCTGGCCGGAGCTGTCCAGACCGAAAATCCTCGCCTGGGCCGACTATCACCACCAATGCACGGGTCGATGGCCGGACCGTGACTCGGGACCGGTGCGCGGCGCAGCGGGGATATCCTGGGTCACCGTCGATCGGTATCTCAAGCAAGGCAACAAGACGCTGCCCGGCGGATCATCTTTGGCCAAACTGCTGCGCGACGGGCGAAACGTCTGGGACGGGCGAGGCAAGCCGCGCCTCACCGCCAACCTCATTCGCAAGTGGGCCAAGGAGCATCACGACGCCACGGGACGCTGGCCGGTCACCATGTCCGGCAAGTTGCATGACAGGCCGAATGAAGATTGGGCGGCCATCGACATGGCCCTTCGCCACGGGAGGCGCGGACTGGCCGGCGGGACCTCGTTGTCCCGGCTGCTGACTGAGCACTTTGGCGCTGGATACAACCCCCAGCTCGGGCGACTGACGATTGAGAAGATCCTGGGCTGGGCCGACGTCTACCACGAGCGAACGAAGCGATGGCCGAGCCGCAAGGCCGGTGCAATTCTCGGGGCGCCGGGGGCCGCGACCTGGGGCGCGATCGACAGCCGATTGAGACTCGGCGGCCGTGGCCTTCGCGGCGGTACGACGTTGGCCAAGCTCCTGGACGAGCATCGCCGACAGCCGCAGGCAATTCGGTGACCGCGGCCGCCCTGAGTCACCGACACCGGAGCCGATCGCCCATATTCAGCCCAATATCACCCTCGAATCAGCCGATACGAGCCAAGCGCGATCCGACTGGATCGTGGCCGCTCAATCCAAGACATGATCGAGGGTCCAGGCCATGCACATTTCGTCGATCCAGCCTCACCAACCCGTCTTCTCGACCAGCCATCTTGAGAAACCGGTTCCGCCGGACAAATCAGCGGATAAGAAAGTAAACAGCGACGATGATAAGTCGGGGCCGGTAAAGGCTGACAAGGTCCCCGGCGTAATTCGTTTGCTTGAAGCGGGGCACTTCAAAGGGGTCGCCGACGTCCGCCTGCGGATCAACTTCCACGATCAGTTGGCTGAGCGCGCCGCGGACAAAACCGCGGACACCCTCCGGAGGGGCGCTGACGAGTTGGTGAAGACGACCGCGAGCAAGACCGACGAGGTCCTTACGTCTTTCACGACTGACGAAGCGGCACGCGAAGCAGTTCAAGCATCGCTCGACGAGTTCTCCGAGTCCGTTGATACCACCGTCGCCACGGCATCAAAGGCCGACGACTTGGATCTCGATGCGATCACGTCCGATCTCCGCGCCGCCTTTGACGATCTCGTGGGGGGCCTGGGCGATCTGTTCGGGCCGACCGACGTGGATACCTTTGGTATAGACGCGCTCGTGTCTGTCGCGCCGACGGCCGACGATCCGCCTGCGACTGACACGTTCGAAGCCGCCCTGACTGAACTGACTGACGCATTTGACCTGGCGTTGAGCAGCCTGATCGAATCGGTCGAATCGAGCGTGTATCTGCCTGATCCATCGCCCGCGCCGGGCAATGGCTCAGCTTACGACAAGTTCCTCGGGGTCTACCACAACTTGGGGTCGGGCGACTCGCAGCTTGACACCGTCGCCTGAGCACGCCATCTTGCGTCGTGCGAGCTTGATCGTGCTTCTGCGTGACATCGAAACGCTGGGAGAACCCCGATGAAACCCCCGATGAAACCCCTGATGAAACAGCTTCTGAAATCCCTTGTCTTGTCCTTGCTCGTTTGTACCGTGGTGATCGGATGCAAAAGCGCCGGCGTCACGATCGGCAAGTCCAGCGGGCCTTCGCCCGGCGTCCGCGGTGGACCGCCGCCCCACGCTCCCGCCCACGGGTACCGCAGGAAATTCGGCTATGACTACTACCCGGATCAGAACGTGTACTACGCACGGGATCGCGGCACGTACTTCTGGCTTCAAGGCGAAAATTGGAAGGTGGGCGTCGAACTGCCGAGCCATATTGCGCTGAATCTGGGCGGTCACGTTTCGATCGAGCTCGACACCCAAACGCCCTACGAGCGGCACGACGCCGTGGCCAAGAAACACCCGGGTAAGGGCCGAGGCAAAGGCAAAGGCAAGGGTCGCGGCCGAGGCCGAGGCAACAGCGGCCGAAGATGAACGACTGATCCGCACGACGATCGCCACAGATCCAAGAAGCCGCCACTGACGCCCACGGATAGCGATCCGTGGGTTTTTCTCTGCCCTGACGGTCGCCTCCGCTTCCCCTCGATCACGATCACGCTGGATCGCCGGTTTCGGTTCGATCATTCCGTTTGGGAAGGCTGGGGGCCGGTAAAAGCCCTTGAAATCCGGGGTCGAGTTGACCCGCCAGCCCGATGTATTGGATGCTTTATCAGTAGATCCCAGACAGACCGGAGGTCCGCTCGGTCGCCCGGGCGGATGGACGCATGATCAACAGACAATCAAAGAACAGAGTGTACCGTCAGGGCTTCACGCTCATTGAGATTCTCATTGTCGTGGTGATCCTTGGCATACTTGCCTCTATTGTGATTGCGCAGTTTCGCGACGCGAGTGGCGACGCGATGAAAGCAGCGTTTCTCATCAACGGAAAAACGTTCGTCGAGTCAGCGATGAGATTCCAGCTGGATACCGGCCAGTTCCTGGAGGATTCTAGCTCGGGCGCCTTGCCGGCCGGCTTCGAGCAATACGTGCAGCCGGAGAAGTGGGTTGGCGGCACGCCGATCGGCGGCGTGTGGGACGCGGAGCTGAATTCCTTCGGCATCACTTCCGCACTTGGCGTTCATTTCAACGGATCCGGGGCCACCCGTGACGACGCCTACATGGCTCAGCTCGACGCTGCCGTCGACGACGGCGACCTCGCGACCGGCGGCTTCCGAAAGATCGCCGGCGATCGGTATTACTTCATCATCGCCGACTAACCAACCAGACTCTCAAGATACCGATCGATCTGATCCAGATGCGATAGGCGCAGAACGTCATCGCTAGCGGTGGGTCCACACGGCTGCGCCTTCAGTGGCGTGGTCGGCGATGTAACTCAGCGCGTTGGTGAAGTGCTGTTGATCACCGATGGGTGTGAAGTCGGGGCTGGCCGCCCAGAGGCCGCCGGGTTGGCAGATGGACGTGTAGCATAAAGCCCGGGGACTCCCGTCCCCGGGAACGATGAGGTCCGTAACGTGGCGCTTGACCGTATGTGATGTGAAGCTCAATGCCTTGCCGACCAAGTAGCGCGGCCGTGCGTCCAACCCGTCATTGCGCTGATGCGCATCACAAAGCCCAGCCACTCCCGTGGCCGGGATGTTCTCCCCAAATTGCGCCAGTACATGCGCGTGTTTTGCGGCCACCGCAATAATCGCGATGGTAACGCCGTAGTGTTGCAGCGCATCGCGCAGGGTTTTCATCACCGTCGCGCGAATCTCAGCCGGGAGGACGATCGGCCGGCGCTTCATGCTCTTGGTTGCCGCGCGATGAAGTGTGTCGTACTTGCCCGGCGCTGGGGGGTTCTTGTAATCGCCGTCAACGTGCTCACGATGATGGCGACTTCGCCAACCGCGCGGGTCGCCGGGCAGCCACGCGCCGTATGTGCTCACCGTCACGTGATACCAGTCATTCCACGGCCCGGATGATGGCATGTTGGGATTGTCTGGCCAAGGATCATGAGTTGCAAGCTCAGGCGCTCCCTCAAAGCCCGGGCACTCCCGTGCCCGGGACTCTTCCTCCCGTCCCCGGGACTCTTCTCCGCCCCTCCCGTGCCCGGGACTCCTCCTCCCCAGACCCTCCGCCCGTCCCCCGCAACCCCCAACTCCCGAGGACGCGGGCACGATGTGGCAGGCGGGACTACTCAAGCTGCCGGGAGAGAGTAGATCGTATCGAGCATGTACTTGACGATCCGAAGTGATGTGGTGGCATCGCCGCGGGAGACGAAAGCGATCTCGTGGTTTGCGTCATTTCCGATTCCCCGGATTTTGTCGATGGCAGTCTTAGCTTTCGGGAACGTCAAAACCTTGCCGGAGATGAAATCCACGTAGTCAAGGAAGCTCTTTCCGTCCGCCTCACCTTCTTCACAAGCGCAGGCCATCAACACCTTGCGGCAGACCATACTTGCCGCCGTGTACGCGCCGGCTGAGTAGGTGACCGCTGCCTCATCATACAGCTTCGCGAGATCCTCAGGCCAATCCTTCCCAGCCGCGAACACCAATGGACTTGGTGACTGAGAAAGTACGCCACGGTCACTGCTCACGAAGCATGTTGGTTCGCCGCAGTTGCATAAGCACCAAAGATTCCTCGTAGCATCCGGTCGGCGTGCGGATGCTACGATCCGCGCCTGAGTGATGCTTCCGCAACCAGCGCAGGCGTATTTAAAATACTCGGGTTTTAGACCTCGGTCATGGACGCCTTGGCGTTCTTCAAATGTGGCCGGGTAGAACTCAACTTCGTTTGCTCTGGCCATCTTGGTGATTACTCCGAATCCTTGTCGCAAAACCGGCCGGGCGGCTATCGCCGATCGGCTGGGAACGATGGACTGAATTGTTCTTGGCGAACTTCAACACGGGCAATCCGTTGCCCTTCCTTCGCAACTCCCTCTCCAGGGAGTAAAGAACACCGGACATGAGACACGAGTGTCGCGCGCCTCATGCCCGGGGCCTGTCTAATCAATAGTCGAAATCATCCATGCCGGCGCCGGCGCCGGCCTTCTCCTTCTTCTTCTGCTTGATCTCGACGATCGCGGCGTCGGTGGTCAGCAACAGACTTGCCACGGACGAAGCGTTTTGCAGTGCGATGCGCTCGACCTTGGTGGGGACGATCACGCCGTCCTTGACCAGGTCGGTGTACTTTTGCGTCATCGCGTTGAAGCCGAAGTTGGTGTCGTTGGATTCGGCGACCTTCTGGGCGACGATGG
>JACZXL010000335.1 GCA_022571635.1 Planctomycetota bacterium | reverse complement strand
CCGGCCCGACGAGCGGTTCGTGAGATATCGGACGGCGTCGATCGGCTCCCAGGTGGGGCCGGCCGTTATGAGCAGTCGCGGGGCATTGGCTGGTGATGCTTCCATAGCAGCGTACGAGCGTGGGCTGGACCGTAGGCGCGAGCGATGGTCCGCACCTGAGCAGATTTGATGCTACGGACCAGCCAAACAATACTAAGATGGACGTTGCGATCTGGACAGCGCGGCGAGTGGCCAGCGGCCAGCGACCGACTCGAGTAGGAGACCACATGGCTCGACAGCGCAAGAAGCTTGGCGAAATCCTGCTGGAATGGGGCTCGATCAGCGAGCAGCAGGTGCAGCAGGCGCTCAGCGTGGCCTCCGGCAGCGGACGACGGCTGGGCGAAGCCCTGATCGAGACGGGACTGTGCAAGGAAGAGGATGTCGCCAAGGCTCTCGCTTCGCAGTTCGATATGGAGTACATCAGCCTGGAGAAGGATGAGACGCGCAGCCAGATCGATCTGTCGCTGATCCCCGAGGACTTGGTCAAGAAGCACCTGGTCCTGCCGATGGGAACCGCCAACGGCCGGCTCAAGTTGATCATCCACGATCCCATGGACCTGGAGCTGCTGGATCTACTGCGGTTCCGGTTGAACCGTGAGCTGGACACGGTGATCGCCCCCAAGAGTGCCATCAAGTCGTTTATTGACGGCACGACCGGGCGAACCACCGCCGGCATGTTCTCCGACGAATCACTCGTCACGGAATCGGTCGACGTCACGGTCGATCGCTCGGTCGATACGTCGATTGACATTGCCGAGGGGGAGGACGCGCCGATCATTCGGCTGGTTCACCGGATGATCACGGAGGCGGTGCGTTCACGAGCCTCGGACATCCATGTGGAGCCGATGTCCGACCGGGTCATCCTGCGCTATCGAATTGACGGCGTGTGCCACGTCCGCGACAACCTGCCCAAGCGCATGCAGGCGTCGCTGTTGGCCAGGCTGAAGCTGATGGCGGGGATGAACATCGCCGAGCGGCGTATCCCGCAGGACGGGCGGATCATGATGCCGGTCGATGCGGAGCAGATCGATTTTCGGGTCAGCGCGTGCCCGGCCTATCACGGCGAGTCGATTGTCCTGCGCATTCTCAGGCCGGAATCAGTCAAGATCGGTTTGCCGAACCTGGGATTCGAGCCGGAGAGCCTTGATCGGTTCAACAAGATCATCCGCCGCCCCAACGGGATTTTCCTGGTGACCGGTCCAACGGGCTCAGGCAAGACGACGACGCTGTATTCGGCGTTGGACGTGCTGAATCGTCCGGATCGCAAGATCATCACAGCCGAGGATCCGGTGGAGTACAGCTTCACCGGGATCAACCAGTGCCAGGTTCGCGAGAGCATCGGATTGACGTTCCCCAGGATCCTGCGGGCGATGTTGCGTCAGGCGCCGAATATCATCCTGGTGGGCGAGATCCGAGATAAGGACGTGGCGGAGATCGCGATTCAAGCGGCGCTGACGGGCCACTTGGTGTTCTCCACGCTGCATACGAACGATGCACCCTCGTCGATCACGCGCTTGCTGGATATGGGCGTCAAGCCGTTCCTCGTGGCCAGTGCGATTCAGGCCGTGATGGCGCAACGACTGATTCGCGTTCTCTGCGATCGATGCAAAGAGCCGGATCTGGAACCCGATCGTCGCCTGCTCCGCTTGGTGAGTATTACTGATGAGGATTTAGAACGGCACACGATCTACCGCCCCGTCGGGTGCGGCCACTGCGGCAATATCGGGTATCGCGGTCGCAAGGCGATCTTCGAGATGATGGTGATGAACAGCGAGCTGAGAGAGCTGTCTTTCAAACAGGCGGCGATCGGGACGATCCGCGCGGCCGCGATCCGAGCGGGGATGAAGGACCTGCTCCATGACGGCAAGATCAAGATCCTCAGGGGCGATACGACCCCGGCGGAGGTGGCCCGATTCGCCCAAACCAAGGACTTCTGACCGGCAGGCGGCCGTCCTAGGCGACCGGCCGGTGAACCAGCCGACATCTTCCAGCGAGACGAATTATGTCAACGATCCAAATCGACCGCCTGCTTGATACGGTCATCCGGCAAAACGCGTCCGACATTCACCTTACGGTCGGTCTCAAACCCACGTTGCGCCTTCACGGAAAGTTGCGGAGTCTTGATACGAAGGTTCTGGAATCTGATGACGTGGTGTCGTTGATGAAGGCCATCACGCCGGAGCGCGCCCAGCAGGAGCTTCAGGAGGAGGGGAGCACGGACTTCGGCTTTGCCTACGGGACGCAGGCAAGATTCCGCGTGGCGATTTTCAGGCAGCGTGGGGACGTGGCGATCGCGCTTCGGTTGATCCCCAACCAGCTGATGACGTTCGAGGAGATCGGTCTGCCGCCAATCTGCAAGGAGCTGATTCGGCGGCCGCGTGGTCTGTACATCGTGACGGGACCGACCGGGTCAGGCAAGACCACGTCGCTGGCGACGATGATCGACCACATCAACACGAATCTCGATCGGCACATCATCACGGTCGAGGACCCGATCGAGTACTACCACTACCACAAGAAATCGATCATCGCCCAGCGTGAGGTGGGCGTGGACGTGCCGAGCTTCTCCGAAGCCCTGCGGCGCGGTCTTCGGGCCGATCCGGACGTGATGATGGTGGGCGAGATGCGCGACTTGGAAACGATAGAAGCGGCCATCCGGGCCGCGGAGACGGGACACTTGGTCTTCGCCACGCTCCACACGACGGGTGCCGCAGGAACGATCAACCGCGTGATCGATGCGTTCCCACACAACCAGCAATCCCAGGTTCGCGTGCAACTGTCGGTGGCCCTGATCTGCGTTCTCAGTCAGGTGCTGCTGGCGCGAACCGACCGGCTGGGGCGGATCGCCGCCTACGAGTTTCTGGTGGTGACGCCCGCGATCGCCAACCTCATCCGGGAGAACAAGACGTTCCGCATCGACTCGGCGATCCAGACCGGCAAGAAGTTCGGGATGCAGCTGTTGGACGACCACCTCTGGAACCTGTACCAGCGGGGGGTGATCTCGGCAGAAGAGATGGTGGACAAGAGTAAGGATCCCGGAGAGCTCACGGAGA
>JACZXL010000334.1 GCA_022571635.1 Planctomycetota bacterium | reverse complement strand
CGATGTTAGCTGGACCCGTCTTGAGGAAGCGACGGAACTGGTTGAGGCCGGTCGGGCCCTCAAGGCGATCGGCGCTTACCGGGATTCGATCCGCTGGGCCCCGGACCTCGCCGACGCCTACAACGGGCTGGGAATGACACTACGGCTGGAGAACAAGATGAGCGAAGCGCTGGCGGCCTTGCGCACGGCGCTCCAGCTCGATCCGGCGTTTGTGCACGCTCGATTTAACTTGGCGATCACGCTCTGGATGAACGGCGAGCCCGCGGAGGCAACGCACCAGATGCAGCAGGTGGTTCGACAACAATCCGACCACGCTTTGGCGCACGAACGGCTGGCGATCTGGAGCTACTACGCCGGCGAGGCTCAAGCGGCGTGGCGGCACGTACGAGCCGCCCAAGCGCTCGACCACGCGCTCCCGCCGCAGTTCCTGGCGTTACTGGGATCGCGAATGCCGGAGCGGTTGCGCTAGATCTGTCTCATACCCGCAACTCAATACGGATACAGCTCAGCCCGCATGACTCCCGCGCGCACCGGGGGGTCGTGGTTCATCATCGCGCGAGTCATCGCAGGGTGCTGGGCGACTGGGAGTTCGAGCGCGATTGATGTCGCTCGCTACACTACGCCGTTATGAGCCGAAAGAACCCGAGGACGAAGAAACGCAAAGGCCAAAGCAAGGGTAAAGGCAAGCAGAAGCGCCGCAGCCAGCGAACCGCCAAGACCAGCGACAAGCACGAACTGTACGAACTATCGGTGCAGGATACCGAAGCGGAATGTGAGTTTATCGACCAAGTGTGGAAGGAACGGCGCAAGCGGCTTGCCCGGCGCCTGCGCGAGGACTTCTGCGGAACCGCGGCCACGTCCGTCGAATGGGTCAAACGCCGCAAGGACAACACCGCGATCGGCGTCGATATCGATCCGACCGTGCTGAAGTGGCGTGAAGCAAGGCTACCTGACGGCCTCGATCCTGAGCAGCGCAAACGGTTGACGCTTCGTCAAGGCGATGTGCGAACCGTGCGAACGCCGCGCGTCGAGTGCGTTCTGGCCATGAATTTCAGCTACTACCTCTTCAAGACGCGCGAGGCGATGCGCACATATTTCAAGCACGTGCGATCGTCGCTCGTGGATGACGGAATGTTCGTGCTGGACGCCTATGGCGGCAGCGAGTCGTTCGAGGAGCTGGAGGAGGACCGCAAGGTCAAGGGTTTCACCTACGTGTGGGATCAGCACGCCTACAACCCCATCACCGGCGACGCGGTCAATTACATCCACTTCCGCTTTCCCGACGGCTCGCAGATCAAGAAGGCGTTCGAGTACGACTGGCGACTGTGGACCCTGCCGGAGCTACAGGAGCTGTTGACCGAGGCCGGGTTTGCTAAGGTGACGGTCTATTGGGAGGGCACCGACGAAGAGACCGAGGAAGGCGACGGCGAGTTCAAGCCGACCACGATTGGCGAGGCCTGCGAGGGATGGATCGCCTATCTCGTAGCGGAGAAGTAGGCGGCCGGTTCATGTCGGACAAGAGGGGATTCGGGACATGCCCCATCTCAGACCGTAGCCTAGGCTGTGACGGTACATCATCGCAGTGCTCGTGCGCTTCTGAGACCGCACAGAGGAGGCGACACCATGTCACCGATTTACGATCCGCGCTACTCGAAGGTTCGGCGTGACGAGGCGCTTCAAAAAGATCGCGAAACGAGCGGGAGCGCCGCTCGAATGGAGTATGTCAAACCCCTTGTTCTCCTGGGGCTTGGTTTGCCCATTGCGGCAACCTTGGCGGTCCGATGGGCCGGCGCGCCTCCTGACGTCGGTACGGCAAGCGTCCTGAGCACCTACTTGCTTCAGTTCGGGCTTTCGGTTTTGCTAGGGTTGGCGGCATTGCTTATGGCGACGAAGCTCATGGCCGGCGGCCCTGGTCCGCTCGCCCTGGCCGTGCTGCGGGTTGCCGGCGCTCTTGCGGTCTTCGACGTGACCTATCTGCTGTTAGGCGGCGATCTACAGATCACGATCTTCCCGGGATTGGTAGGCATATTCATCCTGACCGGTCTGATCGTCTGGCTGTTCGACATGGATCTCTTCCAAGGCGCGCTCGTCGGGATCATTATCTGTGTGGCGAAGCTGGCGGTCGCCATTAGCACCTTCTTCTGGTTCTTCGAAGGTCCAGTCTGACCCGGCCCTGGGCGCGGCTGGCGAAGTCGGCCTTGTGGCCGCGGCGTCGATTCGGAGCCGTTGGCGTCGGGGCGGTAGCACGTCACGTGGCATGAACCTCCCACCGGCGGGCCGAGGACGTACAATTGCCCCTTTCACGCTGACGCTGCCACGGTTCGCTTCCGCGGCCGCCGACCCGTTCATTGAGTCCACCACCGGCCATGCCTGGAATTCTGAACCTTGCAAACATCTCGCTCCCGATCGCAACCGTGCTCGACGAGCAACTGGAGGAGGTGTCGCTGATCCTTGAGCGCCAGCTCGCCAGTGATCTCTCGGCCGTCAACGCCTTGTGCCAACACATCGAGCAATATCAGGGCAAACGTCTGCGGCCCATGCTCGTGTTGCTCTCGGGCCTGGCGGCGGGTCAAACGCCGTGGGACGGCTCAGGCCTCACGCACAAACATCGCGTGGTCGCCGCCGTCGTCGAACTGATCCACCTAGCCACCCTCGTCCATGACGATGTGCTGGACGAAGCCCAGATTCGCCGGCGCGTGGTCACGCTCAATCACCTGCGCGGCAACGAGACGGCGGTCATGCTTGGCGACTATCTCATCTCCAACGCCTTCCATCTGTGCTCGTCGATCATGGAGCCGGCGATCAATTTGACGTTGGGTGAAATCACCAACACGCTCTGCGCGGGCGAGTTGCTGCAACTGCATCATCGTGACGACTACGACATCGACGAGACGACGTACTTCGAGATCGTTCGGCGTAAGACCGCGTCACTGATCGGGGAGTGCTGCCGCCTCGGGGCGATGCTGTCGAACGACGACGTGACGGTCAGCGAAGCGATGCGCCGCTTCGGCACGCAGTTGGGGATCGCGTTCCAGATCCAGGACGATCTTCTGGACATCACCGGGGACGAGAACATCGTGGGCAAGTCATTGGGCAAGGAC
>JACZXL010000100.1 GCA_022571635.1 Planctomycetota bacterium | reverse complement strand
GGGGCAATTACCGGAGGACTCGCGCACGAAATCAAGAATCCGCTGTCTACAATCGGGCTCAATGCGCAACTTCTGGCAGAGGCGATCGGTGAGGCGGATGTTCCAACAGAGCAGCGCGATCGGCTTCTTCGGCGTATCGATGCGTTGTCTCGCGAGATCGATCGCCTGCGGACCATCCTGACTGACTTCCTTCAGTTCGCGGGGCAGGTGAGGCTTGATCCGGAGCCGCATGACTTGGTGAAGGTCGTGTCGGAGCTCTGCGACTTCTTCCATCCCCAGTGCGAGCAGAACATGATCGTGTTGAGAACGCAATTCCCCAATCACCCGGTGCCGGTGCGCGTCGATGAGAGTCTTTTCAAGCAGGCGCTCTTGAATCTAATGATCAATGCCACGCAGGCGATGTCGGCTGAGGTTCCCGGCGCCCCCGGCAAACAAGAACCGGGGTCGGGCCATCGGGAGCTGATGTTGCGCATCGACGCTGATGCGGACGAAGCTCGCGTTCACGTGATCGACACCGGTCCGGGCATTGAGCCGGCGCGCTTGGAAGAGATATTCCATCCGTATGTATCGCATCAAACCGGCGGCACCGGCTTGGGTTTGCCGACTGCCAGGCGCATCATCGAAGAACACGGCGGTCGGCTTACAGCGCATTCCGAACCCGGGCGGGGGAGCGACTTTGTGATTCACTTGCCGCGCGGGAACGTCGGTTCAATCGCTGACTAAACCGTGAGCAAATTCATGTTCTGCAGGATCGACTGGGCAACCTCCACGAGCGGCTGGCGCGTGTCTCGAGCCTTTCTTTGAAGCAGTTTCATGGCCTCCGGCTCAGTGACTTGCTTGTGCTTCACGACGAGCCACTTGGCCTGTTCGATCGTCTTGCGGTCTTCCAGCCGCTGTTTGAGCGAATCAATCTGTTCGTCCTGGTTGAGATATTCACGGAATCTTCCCCAGGCGACATCGAGGCACACGCGCAACTGATCCTGACTGGCCGGCTTGAGCAGGAACCCAAAGACGCCGGACTCGGACGCGGTCGAAACGTACTCCGGATCCGAGTACGCCGTAAGAATTACTACCGGGACGTGCAGCTGTTGGAACACGATGGCCGCAGCTTCCAAGCCGTCGCAGTTGGGCATGCGAATGTCCAGGAGCGCGAGGTCCGGCGGATCGCTGCGGCACAATTCAATGGCTTCGTACCCATCGCGGGCGGGGCCGATGACGGTATACCCCAGCTCCGTCAAGCTACTGCTGATCCCCGCTGCGACGAGGTGTTCGTCGTCAGCCACCAGCACGCGCTTGAGGGGCGTGCACGACCCGTTCGCCTGTCGAGCAAGCATCTGCGACGAATCTTTTTCCGAGTTAGCACCAGCCGTCATGACCGGGGACCTCCAACCCCGGACACGTGTGGGCGTAGAAGGCGGGCTCCGTCGGACGCATCGATCGGTCATCAATCCGTCGCAACGAAGAACAGAGTATCGTCTATCGGTGCAGATTCAATCCAAGAAATCGCGCTCCTCCAGCCGCTGCGGGACATACGTCTCGGTGACGTATGAAATGTCCTTGGTGATGAGCGATTCAACTTCCATCTTGAAACCGTTGGCCAGCATCCGCTCGATTTCCCGCTGCCACGGCTTCTTGTCTACGAACCACGGGTATTCTGCGATTTGCTTAGCACGTGTGATATCACGATCGGTCAATGTGATCTTCACATCGTCGCTCAGCTCGCAGCGCTCATAGTCCTCAGCTCGGATGCCTATGAACTTCGCATCGGGCACAGCCATTCGCTGACTCTCAAACGCCAGATTGATCGAGCCCTGCTTGATAACGCTATAGATGTAGTGCCCCCAGGGATCGCAATCCAGCAGGCAGTAGATCGGCAGCCCCAGCTCTTCGTGCAGTCGGCGCAACAATCGCCGAACACCTCGCGGCGGTTGCCCTCCGCCTTCGGTCAGGATGCAGTTGTGCGTCTGCCAGAACCGATCCTCGTTGAACCGGCTCCAGATGGTGTTTTTCTCGACGTGCAGGACGAAGTCTGCTTCGCATTTCTTGAATTGGATGATGTTGGGCTCGCAGATGCTTGGGATCGAGTATCCGCCTGAGCCCATTCGCCGGCAGTCGATCTCGTCGCCGGAGTCGATGAGGGTGATGTTGCCGGCGATCGTTCCGGCCTTTCTCGCGTAGACGTGAAGCTCCTCCCGCAGCGCCCCGAGTGAGACTTCGAGGTCCTCCAGGACCGGGTCGGACTCACTCTGATCGTTGAATGTTTTTTCGTTGGTTCCCTCGATGGTGTGCAGGCTCTTGTAGTACATGCCGCGGAGGCTGAGCGTCTTGCCCGCCTCGATCAGGTCCTTGCAGCCGTCCGCGAGCAGGACCGTCTGCATGAATTTCTTGGCCATGGAGAGGTTGAACAGGTTCCGCCGCTGCGCGTTGGAGCCCATCTCCAAGATGCGCTTGGACTTGTTGAACTTTGTATTGGACACGGTCCGCATCGGGATATCGACGTGAGGATCGCGCTGCGCGAGGCTGGACTTGACGATCGCCTCGCCCAGTTCGTCGATCTTCATCAGCGTTTTCTTGTCGCGGTCCTTGGTGACCGTCGCTGAACTGCCGGGGGTGGTCCGGGGGCTGGTTCGGGGGCTGGGGGACTTCATGGTCGGCGTTTTCTTCGATCTCTGTTTGGCCATGGATCGTCGCTTGTAAGGGGTATGGGCGCCGCTTGCGTCTTGGGGCCGGCCGCTATTTACGTTTGGCGGTGCGGCGCGGTGAGCGGGACTTCTTCCTCGATCGTTTGGTGGTCTTGCGTCGTTGGGGTTTTGGCTTGTCGTCAAAGAGCGACTCGCCGATCTCATTGCCGTTGTTTGCCGGGTCGGCTTGCTGAGCCGGGACGATCACGACCTGCTCATCCTTGGCGAGACGAGCGGTCTCGTTGAGGATTCTGCCCTCGTCGTCGAGTTGCTGGTCGGCCTGAGCGGTTCGGCGCTCCGCTTGCCTCAGCAGCGCTTCATAGAGCTTCTTGGCGTCGGTTCCCGTGATCTTCTCGCAGGACTTCGCCACCTCCCTGATGTAGCGCTCGAAGATGCTTCGCCGTTCCGATTCGCGCTGCATGCGCTTGCGCCGGCGGAGATACGTTCCCAACTTTCTGCCGCACTCTTGCAGCGCGAGCTTCATCTCTTTGCGGATTTCGTCGTAGTCGGCGATCGCTTCCTTTGATTCGCTGGTGAACGGCACCCACACGCTGGCCATGTGGATCATCACGACCAACGGGCCCAGGGGAAGGCTTCCTTTGGGTTGGCTCAGTTCGTAGTTCTTCCAGCTCGCGTCCAGGACGGCTTTGAACGAGCAGCACTCGGACTGCTGATACAGCAGCGGCACCCGGTTCGCAAAGCGAATGACGCGCGCCGTTTCTTGCGCGGGAAGCTCGCCGCCGAAGGCCAGCCCCACCTCGATCTGGAACGGGTTGCCGCGATAGACCGCCGGTGGTCTGGTTGAGGCGGTGTAAAACTCCGCCTTCACGCCCCTGAGCAGACCCGCCAGCAGCGCCTTGGACCCGATGGGCACGAGACAGTCCGTCGGCGGCGCCGTTAGCTTGACCGCCTGGATCGCGTTGTACAAGGCTTCGGCTTCTCGATGGCCCACGTTCTTGACCCACGTCAAGTTGGTGATGCCGGCCGTGTGGCAAATCTCCTTGGCCTTGCTCGGTCCCACGCGACAAAAATCATTCTGTAGAAATGCACCGACCTTGGCGGCCTCGGTGCGCTCGAGCATCTGGATCAGCGTGCCCAGCTCGATGCCCTTGGGATGCGGTTTGATTTCCTTCGGCTCGTCCGGCAGCTCGTCGACACTTCGTGGGAATGTGCGAGTTTCATTGCCGGGGGTGACGTAGGTGATCTGCGCGTGCGGGTTGGCAATCGCCGTCTGCTCGAGGTATTCATCGATGGATTGGCGACCCTTGAGGTACTTGCCTTCAAGTTCGATCTCAACTTGGGTGCCGGTCCCTTGCGGGAAGAGCTTGTCGTCTTCCTGATGCACCTCGTCGCTGACGATCTCCGCGCGGTTCTTGGAGGTGTCCATTTTGATGCGCATCTCGTGCGCCGGTTTTTTCTTGGACGGTTTGGAGATGATCAAGACGGGCTTTCCCGTCGTCATCAAGCCGTACATTCCCGCTGCGCTGATGCCGATGCCTTGTTGACCTCGGCTCATTTTCAGGCGATGGAACTTCGATCCGTACAGCAGCTTCCCGAAGATGTGCTCGATCTGTTGCTTGACAATCCCGGGGCCGTTGTCGCGCACGGTCACCTTGAATCTCGTCTCACCGAGCTGGAGCACCTGCACGAAGATGTCGGGCAGGATCCCGCCTTCCTCGCAGGCGTCCATCGCGTTGTCCACCGCCTCCTTGATCGTCGTCAGCAGCGCTTTGCGCGGATTGTCGAACCCGAGCAGGTGGCGGTTCTTGGCGAAGAACTCGCTGACGGAAATCTCCCGCTGTTGGCTGGCCAGGGTTTGGGCGGTGGCCTTTGACCTGCGCGTCTTCGTCTTGCGCGATTGCGGAGACGTCGTCGGCTTGCGAGCCTTGCTCATCGTCGTTCTGGGCTTTTTCGTTGGTGCAGCCAACAGCGTGGACATCGGATGCCGTCCTTGGCCGCGTGGATCATACGCCGGCCGTGGGCATGCCATGCGCCCACTCACGATACATGATCGGCCCAACAGCACCGAGGCTGAGCAGATTTCGCCGACTGCGTAGGCCTAGAGGCATCGAACAAGAGGCGGACAAGCAAAGAAAAGGCCGACCCCAAGGAGATCGCTAGGTCTATCGTGGATCATGTGGCAGACGATGTAGAGCCTGCCGGGGAACCAACAGAGCCACAGAAGAACCCGCCAGCGGTCGCTCTAGGGAGACTGGGTGGGAAGAAAGGCGGACCGGCCAGGGCGAAGAAGCTCAGCAAAGAGAAGCGGAGTGAGCTCGCCAAGAGGGCCACGCAGGCTCGGTGGTCGAGAGTGAACGATTGACCTTGCCGATGGCACCCTTACACGATTAGGTCTTCGTCCCAATCCCACAGATCTTCTTTTCGAGCCCTCTTGTTGATTACAAACCGAGAAACCTGGAACTTCTCGCCAATCATGCTGGTGATTAGCTTCATGGTCGGGGGTGTCAACGAATCAAAGTCCCGGCCAACATCCTCCAGTTGCTTTGCCACAGCGAGGTATTCTTCTTCCAACTTGTCCGCCGGCACAAGCAGCAAGCCAGCTAGTCCGTACGCTTGGTCTTCTATCCACCGCAGATCATCGGGATCGAACGACTGTAGAAACAGAATCCAGCCAGCAATATCATCGTAGACAGGGGCTGAATCGATGAGGTCTTTATGCAGCAGAAGATGGGCTAACTCGTGAGCTAGGCTGAATCGGTATCGGTACGGCACCCGGTACATCATGATATCTTTGTCTATGTAGATGCGCGTCATGTCGCGTGAGATGAACGCTTCCCTACCTCGTTCATAAATCCCCTCCACTGGCACAACGTCGATGCCATGCGGCTTGTCGAGGAACTCGTCAATCGGAATTGGTATGGAGCCAGAAGGATGAACATCGCTGAGATACTCTTCAGCGAATCTGCGCAAACGCGGATATGGCCACCTTGGCACGGCCACTGATCACATGTTCTCCATAGCTAGGCTCGACGTAGCTTTTCAGCAAGCTCACGGAGTTCTTCATCGTCGGCGCCATTGATTTCCCGAAGCGCCCTAAAAAAAATCGGGAGCTTGCCGACGAGCTCATCGTCCAATAGATCAGAAGGTATTCGCCCCTGCTCGGCAGCGGCGAGATCGAGAAGTTCCTGCCATTGGCTCGAGCCCTTCTTGAGTCCAAGTGCCTCGGCGTAGACAGCCAACTTCTCTTGTGACTTAGGTGGCGCTAGTCGCCCTCGCTCGATCTTACTGATGTTCCCAGGGTCGAAGTCATGGTTTAGGCAGAACGCACGGAGCGTTTGCCCTGATTCGATTCGCAACCGCTTGAACAGCTCACCAAATAGCGGGTTGGCCATCTCGCAGTACTCCTGTTGTAACAATGTTACAACAATCGGCCATTCAAGCAAGAAGCACTTGACAGGAGGCAAAGAATTCTCGCGGTTCCGAAGGCACCTCACTTTCCTGGTCGTTGTAATTATTATACAACGGCCAGAGCAAGCCGTCAAATAGCAATAGGCCCTAGCTGTGCTTGATCGCTCAAGCATATCGGTCGGATCGATCGTCGATTCAATCACACCGGTCCGACGTCAGGTCCTTTCCGATCAACGTTTCTTCGATGGGATCAGTAACGTGATGTCAAACCGACCAAGCCCATGGGCTGGCGCCTGTGGGCTTGGTCGCAGTCGGGGAGGAGTCGGGCTCCGGCGCTCTGGCAGGCCGCGGGTTGGTGGCATGTCGGCGTCGGATACGACCGGCCCGGTGTGAACCTGGGTGAGGAGCACGCCCGTAGCTCACACCGAACCGCGCCGCGAAAATCAGATCGACCCGAGGTCGATCCCTTTCTCTCTCCCCTCGAGCAGGAGAAGCGCTCGCTAGAAACCAAATGTCGCTGCCGGGGCGCTCCATTGCAGGCCAAGCGATCGGCGAGCGAGGCTCCCTGGAGTTCGGGCCTGGGTTTGCCTGACCGGCCGGACCGGGGCTATGCTCCTCGCCCGCGCCCAGCGCATGGATCGGAACCCGCCGATGGCAGCTGAGATCCAGACCACGTTGATCATCCTGAAGCCGGATGCCGTGCAACGCAGCCTCATGGGCCGGATCATGTCCCGTTTCGAGGACAAGGGCCTCCAGATCGTCGGGTGCAAGATGATGCGGATCAGCCGGGAGCTGGCCGAGCGGCACTACGAGGTCCACCGGGGCAAACCCTTCCACAAGCGGCTGGTGCAGTTCATGACCTCCTCGCCGGTATTGGTGATGGCCGTGCGGGGCGTGGGCGCCGTCGACATTTGCCGAAAACTGATGGGGGCGACCTTCGGCTCCCAGGCCGAGCCGGGGACGATCCGGGGTGACTTCGGCGTCTCCAACAGCTTCAACCTGATCCACGGCTCCGACAGCCCTGAGACGGCCCAGTTTGAGCTAGGCCTCTTTTTCGACGCCGGTGAGCTGGTCGAGATCGATCGCGCGATCGAGGGCTGGGTTTACGACCTGTCCACAGGTAGCCCCGAATAGGGGCTAATTGGGGGAACCGGGCTGGCCGCTGAGGCGTCCTACTCTAAACGGCCAAAACTCGAAGGATTATTGGCTGTAGAAAGGGCGGTTCGGCCGATCTACCCCATCGATCGGGCGCGAAACCGGGCCCGCCGGCACAGGGTGCAGCGGTCTCCGGGGGCCACGACCGGCCTTGTCCCGATAAAGAAGTGTCTTGAAATCCCGAGGGAAGTTTTTTAGAATACTTCTAAGACAATGAACCGTTTTATGGGCATCTGAGTATAGGACTACCCCGGGGTCGGGATTCGGGACAAGATTGTGACGTTCTTCACAATCTTGTGGCGATGAAATGATCTTGGGTTTGCGAGGAATACCTTCAACGAGGGCGAAGTCTTCTGGGACCAGTACAGGACGCAGGCAATGCTTCAGGCCATGTTTGGCAAAAACTCACCGCTCAGTCGGCTGCGACAACGGCAGCGGGTGTCGGTGCAGGATGAGTCCAAGGCCGATCCTCGGTTCGGGGGCCTGACCCTCGACGAGGAGCGCCTCCTGCGGCAGATCCTGTCCGAGCCGATGGACTACATCGACTCCGATGAGTTCCGCCATCCCAAGGCCGAGAAGCGAATCTACCATGATGCCGAGGAGATCGCCCGACCGGACGTGTCGTGGTATCGCCCGCTCATGGACGACCCCCAGCCCGATCGGCAGGCGAAGAACACCGGCACGGTCCTGCTCACCGCGGCTCAGGAGCGGGTGTTGTTCCTCAAGTACAACTACGCCCGCCACCGCGTGAGCCAGCTTCAGTTGGAGATCGGTCCCGCCGAGCCGACTGAGGAGATGGCCCGCGAGCTGCTTCATTGGTACAGCAACGCGTCCCGATACCGCGAGCAGATCGCCGAGACCAACCTCGCGCTCGTGCTGGCGATGGCCAAGCGGACCCGCATGAGCGAGGTGGACTTCGCCGACCTGGTCAGTGAGGGCAACATGGCCTTGCTGCGCTCGGTCGACAAGTTCGACTGTGGTCGAGGCTTCAAGTTCTCGACCTATGCCTGCCGCGCGATCCTCAAAGCGTTCTCTCGACAGGGCATGAAGCTGAGCAAGTACCGTCAGCGCTTCCCGACCGATTTCGACCCGGCTCTGGAGAAATCCAATCATCTGGAGACGCTGCGCCGGACGCATGAGTTGGAGGCCGCCGCCGAGGTAAAATACATCGTTCTGTCCAACGACGCTGAACTCACCAACGTCGAACAGACGGTGATTCACCACCGCTTCGGTCTGGGCGACGACGCCGGATGTGATCCCATGACGCTGGAGCAGGTCGGGCAGATCATCGGCGTGACCAAGGAACGCGTGCGCCAGATCCAGAACAAGGCGCTGGAGAAGATCCGCCTGACGCTCGAGCTTTACGCCAATCGCCAGGACGACGAGGAAGAGCTCAGGAGGAGGAGGGAAAGGCGAGCTCCCCGGCCGCCTGAGCGCTCAACCGCTCGATGAAACCCCATCCCCGACCCAACCTTCTGGGTCGGGTTTTTCTTTTTCATCGCGCTGCCCACAAGACCGATCCACTTCAGCGGGACCATCGTCCTGTGCCGTGGCTCAGTGACGGGTTGTGGCATAGAGTCACCGTACGGCTGCGCAGACACCGATGTTGGTGGGAAACCTATGGCATCGCCCGACAGCCCCAAGCGATCTCGTTGCACCGGGTCCGACGTGAAGACACGCGGGAACGTCAGTCTGCACGTCCTGGCTGACGAACATAATCCACGCGGAACCATCCGCCGATCCAAGTCCGGCAAGCGCCGCGCGATCGTGCTCGCGGTCGTTCAGGTGTTGATCATCGCGCACGTGCTTCAGTGGTACATCACAGGCCGGACCACCACGCCGATCGAGCCCTCCGAAGCGATGGAGTTCGGAAAGCAAGGCGTGATCAACGCGGGGCTCATCTTCTTCGCGGTTGCGCTGCTGTCCACGCTCGTGCTCGGCCGGTGGTTCTGCGGTTGGGGTTGCCACATCGTGATGCTCCAGGACCTCTGCGGATGGATGATGAAGAAGCTCGGCGTGCGCCCCAAGCCGTTCCGTTCGCGGCTGCTCCTCTACGTGCCGTTGATCCTTGGGCTCTATATGTTCGTCTGGCCGGCGTTCTTTCGCTGGGGCGTGCTGCCCAATTGGCAGAAGCTGGCGAGTGTGTTTTCAGCGATCCCGGGGCCGAGACCGCTCCCGGATTGGCCTGGTTTTTCCGTTCATCTCGCCACGGCCGAGTTCTGGCAGACTTTCCCCGGCCTGTTCGTGGCCGTTCCTTTCCTGTTGATTTGCAGCTTCGGGGCGGTCTACTTCCTCGGCGCTAAGGGATTCTGCACCTATGGCTGCCCCTACGGCGGGTTCTTCGCCCCGCTCGACGAGTTCGCCCCGGCGCGGATTCGCGTCACGGACGCCTGCGAACAATGCGGCCACTGTACCGCCGTCTGCACCTCCAACGTTCGCGTCCACGAAGAAGTGGCCACCTACGGCATGGTCGTCGATCCGGGATGTATGAAATGCCTCGACTGCGTCAGCGTTTGCCCCAACGACGCGCTGTACTTCGGCTTCGGTCGCCCCGCCGTCGCCAAGCGCCAATCCAAGCCCAAACCGCCGAGGAAAACGCACGACCTGACCATGCGCCAGGAGTTGGCCCTGGCGGCGGTGTTCCTGTTCACCTTCCTTGCCGTGCGCGGCGTCTACGGGCTGATCCCCATGCTGCTGGCGGGGGGAATCGCGGGTATTGTGATGTTCCTCGCCTGGAAACTCTGGCAGATCATTCGTGAGCCGAGCGTTCGCTTCCATCAGTTCCAGTTCAAGTACAAGGGCGCCGTCCGGCCCACCGGGTGGCTGTATGTAGCGGCGGTTGTACTGCTGATGCTCGTCATCATCCACAGCGGTACGGTTATGGCGTCGTTCCGCGTCGCCGAGTATCACGACCGCCGCGTCACGATCCCGCAGGAGGTCATCTTCTCCAGCCATCCCGTGCGCATGACCGCGCCGATGATGGAGCATGCGGACAAGGCGCTGAAGCTGTACCACGCGTGCTCGAGCTTCGACGAAGGCGGGATCGGTCTATCGACGGCCTGGCAAGGCGAGATTGACATGCGCCGCGCACGATTGCTGGCCGCGAAGCTTCAGTTCGATGCCGCCGAAGACCTGCTGCGTCATGCGCTCGATCGCGACGGCCGCAACGAGGCGTTCTGCCAAAGCCTGGCCTGGGTGTTGCGGGCGCAACTGCGCGTTGACGACGCTCTCGCCTATTACGCCGAGATCCTCACCGAGGAGATGACCTACAACAACATGCTCGACGATTTCGTGGTTCTGTGTCGCCAAGAGGGACTGTTCGCCCAGGCCATCGACGTCTGTCGAAAGCGCCTGGACAAAGACCCTGAGCACCTGCGCACGATGCGCTGGTTGTCGCTACTGCTCATTGATTCGGGTCGTGTCCAAGAGGGTGTCGACCTTATTCGCCGGACGCTTCTGATCGATCCGGATAACGCGTCCGCATACTCAGCCTTGGCGTCCGCGCTCATCAAGCTGGGTCAACACGACGAGGCGCACCAGTCGATGCTCAAGGCGATTGAATTGGACCCTCGGAATTTTCGATTGCACCGGCAAATAGCTGAGCTGTTGGAGACATTGGGACGAAGCGAAGAAGCGGCTGCGCACCACGACCGAGCCAATGAACTCCAGAAGTAGGCCACAGATGAACACGGATAGGGTAGAAGTGTGGTATCCGGCGAAGCCGGACCTGACGAGCGAGCGCTAGCGAACGAGGAAGGTCCGGGTACGAGCAAGTGAGGTCGACAATCCCCCCTGGCCCGAAGGTGCGGGTCGGACTGGCAGGAGATCGGTCGATTAGTTCTCGTCGCGGAGCGTTGCGGAAAACCCGGATTGCTCGATCGCCGCGATCAACATTTCGGGACTGATGCTGTTCGGCGGGTCGATGGTCACGCGCGCTTCACCCGCGTCGAAATCGACCAAGACGCGCTTCACGCCGGGAAGAAACAACATTGACATCGCAAGCTTGGAGGGGCAATCGGGGCAGCGCATGCCCTCGACATCCAGCACGATCACCTCACCGCTGATGGGGTCGAGCCGAGGGTCGAAACCCATCGGCGTGTCGGCTGTGTTAGTCCCAGCGATGAGGAAGCCGAGTGCGGCGGGGTCATCGCCGATCTGTTCAGGGATAGCCACAATGTGCCGGAAACCGGCAAGGGAGCATTGACCAACGAAGCCCGCCTTGGCGCAATCGTCGCATTGTACAAGCGCCGCCAGGCTCGGGTCGCTCGCGGAGGCTTCTCTCAGAGCAGAGTTGACCGATGCGTTGGTCGCACGCACGGCAGCCGCTATTTCCTGCTCGCTCGGCGGAGATTCGATCGCTGGATCAAAGCCTAGATCGGACATGGCGTCATAGAGACCCACCACCAGGTCATGTCCGCCACGCCGTCGGGCGGGATCAGCGTCGCGGAAACCGATCTGGTGCATCCAGTCCGTCGGTTTAGGGGGGTAGTCGACCCATAGCTGCTGTGGCGAGGCGGCGTAGAGCAAGTAGATATCC
>JACZXL010000099.1 GCA_022571635.1 Planctomycetota bacterium | reverse complement strand
TGCCGGTGTTGGTGTGCCCGACGACGGCGACGGTTAGCACGGAGTCGCTCACAGCCGCGCCTCCTTCGCCAGCGCCAGGTCCAGGCGGTGGCGCACGTCGTCGAGCCACCGTCGCGCGGCGTCAAGCGCATCAACGTCAGTGGCATCGTCCTGAGCGATCGCTTGATCGAGGATGCGGGTAATGGCGACCTCACCACGGCCTTGCAGCTCCAACAAAAGCGCAAAGAGCGCCGCCGCCCGAAGGGCATCACCTCGCGCAGCCGAATCCGTTGTTTCACCGTCCGCGGGCTCGGCGTCCACCGACTTGACCGCTTTGGTCGCCGTGGCGACGGCGGCGCCGATCGCGGTCCACATCGGCAAGGCGGCGATGGCGACCGGTGAGAGCAGCGTCGCGGCGGCAACGCATCCAAGCGCCCCGGCCAGCGCGCCGCACGCCATCCAGCGGGCGTCGACGCGAAGCCGTGGCGGCAAAAGGTTCGTGACGCGCTGAACGCTAATTCGAAGCGTCGCGGTTACATCGCCTTGGAAATCCAGCGGCGCACCAAGGAGTTTCCGCCATGAATCATGTTGATCGCGATAGAGCCCGCCGATCGCTCGGTGCAGCTGGGCCTGTTCTTTCACCGTCGGTGATGCGGGCCAGTCTCGATAGTGATCGAGAATCAGGTCGAACGCCGCTTCGACACGCCGCGGCGCGGGACTTTGAGGCGGCGCTCCAATAAGGTCAGCGAGCTTGGCGAGACTCGCCTGCGTCGTATGATCCAGATCCACTTCGACGACGCGCTGGTCAGGCACGCCCGCTGCGGTCGCCAACGCGCGCCAATCTTCAACGCGAGTTCGCATCTGTTGGGCGTCCCCTCGAACGCGAAGCGCCTGACCGCCCGTAAGGACCAATCCAACGGGACAGCCGGCGGCGATCTGAACTTGTTTGACAAACGCGCTAATACCGCGATCAGGCGTGGTGGTCAGGGCCGTCACGATGACCATGATTTGCGGTTGGGTGGTGGATGCTTCCAGTTCATCCAGCACGCGACGCCGATCGTTGCGATCGTCAACGAATCCCAGGTCGTTCCAAGCAATGCCATTGACGGGCGGCGGCCACGTTGCCGGTGGGGTGTCGATTTCTAAACCCAGGACAGCGGGCGGACCAACATCGCGCTGGGCGCTGGGTGCCGAGGTGGACGAGACCGTCACCGGGGGCATCGAACGTGCTGCACGATCATGATCCACGATGCCCAGCGACGCCGAGGTCGGCATCAACCGCGCGCGCAAACGCAGATAGCCCGGCTGTGAAGTATCCAACCGCCATCGATTCTTCGCGCGATGCCGACGCTCAAGGCACAGGCCGAGCAGGAACAGGCGTGGCAGGAGTCCGTACACGATGACGCTTCCGATCAACAATCCCGACCACGCACCTTGGGCTTGCTCGGCCGCGGCGCGATCGGTGATCGGCCATCGCGCTTCGGCGATCTGCTGCACGGACGGAGTGGGGAAACCCGCCGCCTGTGGCCCGACCGCGATCGCTCGGGTAAGCGGGGTGTAGGTGTCGGCAGCAAGGATCGTCGTCTCCCAAGTGAACAAGTAATCCCCGGTGCTGAGCATGATGATGACGAGCACGAGCGCACCGACATTGAACGCCGCCCAAGCCCCGTGACTAATCGCCCCCAGCGTCCACCGGCCGAGCGGGGATCGCCTCAGCACGACGCCGTGCGCTTGAATCGCAGCGGCGTGCGCGGGTCCTGTGTGGAACTTGGCCGCCAGCCAGCGCGTTGCCCACAGGGCGAACGACCCGAGCGATCCCCTTTTCAGGGCGGACGGGCGCACGAGTATCACAACGAACCAGGCGACGAGCAGCAGCGTCTGTATCCCCACCAGCCCACCAAGCAAGCGAAAGAAGTTAACCGAGACCTCGCGAGGAACATCAAGCAAGGCCCGACCGGCGCCGACCCCAGCCGCCCCGGCCAGCAACACGAGCACGGCGACAACCGTGGCCGCCGTACGATCGACGCGCCGAAGGGACGTTCGAAGCTCCCCGGCGATGGACAAGGCCCCGGCCCGCGCGACCAGGCGCTGCTCGAACCCTCCGCCGGACTCGATCGCCAACGCTTGGGCCTGTGGCTCGTCGATGGCGGCGGCGCCGTCCTGCTCCAATGCTCGGACGGACTCCGTGAGCAACCGATCGGCAAAGACAACCGGTGCGCCGGAACCACGGGCGGGACTGGTTTGGGAACGGCGGCTCATAGCCCCATAGTACGATCGGCCGCAGCCGCCAGGGCTGAGGCATGGACAGCGTGAATTGTTGGGAGACTATGAAGCGGGCTTTCAGGCGGGCGAATCGTCATCCGACTTTTGGGTGCTGACAACTTTCTCCGCCTCACCGGCCGAGCTGGCGGATTCTTCCTGCCGAGCGGAAGATTCCAGCGACTGCTTCGGCCAATCCTTCATTTGCTTGGTCGGCTTGGAAGACTCGTCTTCTATATCGTCGTCGAGGCCCTTGATGCCGCGCTTGAACTCGACGATCCCCCGCCCCAAGCTGCGGCCAACCTCTGGGAGCCGCCGGCCGAAGATCAACAATCCCAGCACCAGCAGGACAATCCATTCATATCCGCCGGGCAGTCCGAAGGCGAGCAAGCGCTCGCCAAGCAAGCCGAATGTCGTCATCGCATCGTCCTCTAAAAGGAGCGGTCCTGCTCCTCACTACGCCATTGTAGGGCACGATCGCGGCTGGTCACCTCTTCGGCCAAGACGCGGACCGATCTGGCGGATATTGCGTGATTTGAGGCAGTTTGGCAAAACCAACGGACCTGGGGCGATCGTTTTCACAGCGGCGTCATCTGCAATCGGTCCTCGGCGGCTGATAGCTGGGGCGCGGCTGACCTTCGCGCCAATCGACCCCGTCGAGCCGGCCCGCCCAGACCGTTGCGATTGTCAATGACCCGCGGGAGGTTGATCCGATACTCGCCAATGGAGTCAGCGAGATTCGCAACTTCAGTCATCACAACCATCGTATTGAAGAAGGGTTGGCCCACATCATGATGCGCTTCAGAGCCGTGGTCGTTTGTGTCGTTCTTTGCACGTTGATCGGCTGCGCGACCAAGCAAGTCGCGCAGATGCCGGTGGAGCCCAAACCGGATTACGCCCGGGCGCTCTCCGATGGCGCGAGCGCCCTGAGCCTGATCACCGACCCCACGCGGCTGCCCGATCTGGCGGCGGCCTATGCCAACCATGACTCCACGCTGCTGGCGGCGATCGAGCAGAGCCTGGCATGGTTCGCGGCCCCCTCCAGCCGTCAGTTCTTTCCCTTCGAGCACATCACGCACGAACAGGCACAGGCCAGCCTTCGCGCGCTGTACGATCTGCTGGCGAACTCGTACGACGAGCAAGCATTCGTCGCGGACCTCCATCGGATGTTCGATGTCTATGAATCGGTCGGGTACAACGGCCGGGGCGTCGTGCTGTTCACCGGCTACTACGCGCCGACGTTCCGCGCCAGCCGAACCCGCACCAGCCGGTTCGCTTATCCGCTTTACAAGCGCCCGCCTGATCTCGTCACCGATCCGGTGACGGGGGAGCCATTGGGGCGCAGACGCCTGGACGGTTCGATCGGTTCATACTACACCAGACGCCAGATCGACCAGTCGCGGATGTTTGCGGGCAAGGAGCTTGTGTGGCTCCAAGACCCACTGTCAGCGTATATCGTCCACATCAATGGCTCGGCGAAACTTCGACTTGCCGACGGCTCGCTGATGTACATCGGGTATGCGGGCAAGACCGATCGCCCCTACACGGGCCTGGGGCAGTCGATGCTCGACGAGGGTTTGCTGCGCACCGAGGAGTTGAGTCTGCCCGCGGTTCGGCGTGTGTATGAACAGAATCCGAAGCTGGTCACCGAGCTGATCTACCGCAACGAGAACTACGTGTTCTTCACCGAATACGATGGCGACACCTGGCCGGCGGGATCACTGGGCGTGCCGGTGACGGCCCAGCGCACGTTGGCGACCGACAAGAAGGTCTATCCGCGGGGCGGTCTCGTGCTGGTCGATACCAAAGCGGTGACGTTCAGTGAAGGGCAGCGCGACTTTCTTCAGTTCATGCTCGATCAAGATACGGGCGGCGCGATCCAGGCCCCCGGCCGAGCGGACATCTTCATGGGTGTCGGCGCCAGCGCCGAGATTCTCGCCGGCGGCCAGTACGCCGAAGGACGGTTGTATTACTTCTTCCTCAAGCCGCAGTACGTGCAGGAGTACGTGTCGCCTCGCGTTGTCCGCGCCCCGTGATGAGGTGCAACAAACGGCAGGGCCAAAGGCCGTGCCCTACGACGGCCTGTACATAACGTAGGGCAGGCCTTGGGCCTGCCTGAACAACGTGCGATTCACCACGAAAGACGGCAGGCCAAAGGCCGTGCCCTACGACGGCCTGTTCATAACGTAGGGCAGGCCTTGGGCCTGCCTGAACAACTGAAGGCGCAAATCCCTAGCCGCCGATCTTTCGTTGTATCGCCTCCGCCTGCTGATGGAGCCCCGCTTCTTGCAAGCGCTGCGCGTACATCTTGCCCACGCGATAGAAATTACTTTGGCGGAAGAACGGCCCGGCCATGTCCTTGGGCTTGTTGATGCTATTGAACGCCCGGTCGTAGAGCATCAGGATCATGCGCCCCTGACTGGCCGTGCGCAGAATCTTCTCGGCTCGCCGCAGCGCCGTCACGACAAACGGCCCGGCATTGGCGTAACGCAAGATGACATCCTCATAGCACGCGCCCGCTTTGGTTGGCTCGCCCGCGTTCTGCCACATCCGTCCCTGGGCCAGGCGCACTTCCGCCGCAAGATCGTGACGATCCGCGAACAGCGCGAACGCCTTGTTCCACATCGCGTTTTGCTCTGTCGTATCGTCGATGCTCTCGATCATCGGCCGAAGGATCGTCAGATAGAAGTCCGGATAGTGCGACCCGCACAGTCGATGAAGCACGGCCGACCAGTGTTTCTTTTGCGTGAGCGTCAGATGCCCGTTCTCGGCGAGGTCGCGGACAACCATCCAGGCCGGGGCATGACCGGGCGAGATGCGCAGCGCGGTTTCGATCAAATCAAGGATCGTCTCGACGTCAAGGTCATCGACGGCTCGCGCCGATCTCGGCGCATCTTCAACAAAACCGCCGGTTGGTTCGGCGCTCGCCTGCGAAGCGCTCAAGAGGCGCACGGCGGCGTCGGTGTAGGCGGCCGCCGCCTGTCGATCGGCGCGCGAGGTTCGAGCCAACTCCGCCAGGAGCGAGATGAAACTGTCGGGGATGCGGCGACGAATTTGTGGATCGAGAACGTTGCCGCGCACGCCTTGATACTCAGCGTAGCGCCCCATGTCGAAGTTCCACCAGGCGTTTGCGCCGCGCGCCTGGAGGAACCCGACCCATGCGTGACTAACCGTGCTGGCGCGACCCGAGGCGTAGGCGGTCGGCACGCCGATCGACTTGCCCACCGACATCGCGTAGTACGCCTGATCCGCGCACACCCCGCCGTACCGAAGAATGTTCGGCAGGTTATAGCCGGCGAGGGTCACCTTCTTCGGCTGACCCCGGCGAAAGTGATCCAGGTCGTACTCAATATCGAAGAATCGAGCCCCCACCGCCGGATCGCCGGCATATCGACTCAACGCCCACGTCATCTCCGCCACGCTGGCCGTGGTATCGACGACATAGATCAACAGCTCGGCCGGGACGTCGCGAATGCCAAAGAGCATGCGCTTCTCGTTGGCGACGAAGTAGTCGAAGATTGCCAGGGCGTCGGGTGACTGTCCCACGTTCTCGTTCACGCGCCGCCGAAACGGATCCTCATGCACGACACAGATCGCCGCAACGAGATTCGCGTACTCGTCAAGCCTCTCCGCGCGGTGTTTGCGCAGCTCATTCAACAAGGCATAGACCTTGGCCGGATCGTCGCGATCGGGCTTGATGAGAAACGCCAGGGTCCAAGCCAGCGCGGCGTTGTCTTGCAGATACTTCAACAGCTCCACGCGAACCGCTTCGTCCACCTGCTTCAATTGGCCAACCATTCGCAGCGCAAAGGCCGCATCGCGAAACAGTTGCTTGTCCTTGCGATCGGCTGAAGCGATGACCTGATCGAATTGCTGTTGGAGCGCCGCTTGGGCTTGCTCGAAGTCTCCGGATTCCTCAAGTGCATCCAGCGTGGCCGTGATCTGCCCCCGGATTTGATCCGCCAATTCGTCAGCTGAAGCATGGCGCGACACAACGGTTGTCATTGCGAACACCACAATGGCCAGACATCGCGTGACGAATCTTCGCCTTGGAATCGGTGTGACGATCAACTCCGTCAATCTCCTACTCGGATTCCGCATTGGTCGGCGCCGGGGGTGAGAAGTATTGGATACTAAACGGACTACCCTGTGCAGCGAAATACCCCTGATCAACATCCCAAACAAGGTAGCCATTCCCAGGCCACCGGCGATCGCGCAGCAAACTGTCCCGTCCCTTGAGAGCCTCAGCTTCAGCCTCCTTGCGGAACGCGGCTTCGTCCGCAATCAACCAGCCCTCACTCGCAATAGACCCGACAATCCAAGCGATCAGTGCGAAAAAGGCAAACCGCCTCGCCATCGACCAAGTGAATCGATAGGGATCAGGCTGAATCATGCGCGTACCACATTCTTGGCAAATATCACCGCCCGAGGGAACGACCGGATACCGGCAAGCCGGGCACAGGCCGTTCTTGAAACGCCGTCGCCGCACCGTCCGGCTATAGACCTCGGGCAGATCAGATAAGGCAACCGCCGGCGCCAACGGAAGCAGCATCAGCAGCGCGAACAATATCGAGAGGATCGCTGTGTTCAGATCAAACCCAAAGCCGTGCTGTTGTGTTCGTGCAAGCGAGTACATGACCAAGACATGCCCCGCCATCAGTAGCACAAAAACAGTCCGGAAGATGTTGGTCCACGACATCGGCACAGCGAGGCATCTTATCCGGACGGATGAAACACGGTTCAAGTGAAGTTATACGAAGTCCACCGCTCGTCAACGCGCTGTTTGATCTCGTCACACATCTCCATGTATGGCGGATAGTCCCGCACTCGTTGGTCATTGCGCTCATCACCGGGCAACTTCTTCGTCGCGTCGAACCCGATGCGATGATCGCGCGCGACCATATCTCGGCCGGGGTCGGTGTTCGCGCAGAAGTGAAAGAGCACTTGCTCCCAGTCTTGAACGTTGATCGAGTCGTTGACCGCGATAACAAAATCAGCGTCACATGCTTGCCACACCGTCTCAATCGCCGAGACTCCCTGTCCCGGCTGGGTCTTGCTGAGCGCGACAAACACGCATCGCCCGCGACCGAACGGCGGCGTAGCGGCGTCGACGATATCGGCCCGTCCGATGACTCTGTTCAAATCCATAGCGAGCTGTGACGAATCACGCCGGCGCGATCCGCCCCCCACGGGTACGCCGCGCACTTCTTCTCCGGGCCAGGCGCGCGTGGCATCGATCCCGAGCTTGTGGCCGGCCCCCAGCCGCGGCGCGGCATGATCCAGAATATCCAGCGGGCCGTTGACCAATTCGAGGTCGCGCTTGAAGTCGCAGTGGTCAAAGATCGCGCCAAGCACCGCCGATTCATCGTGCACGTTCACATCATCGTCAACGACAATGACGAATTTCGTCCAGGACATTTGCCCGGCCCCCCACACCGCGTGCATGACACGCCGAGCCTGCAGCGGATACGCCTTGGTGATCTTGATGAACGCGCAATTGTGGAAGCAGCCGAACCGCGGCAGATGGTAATCCGCGATATCGGGAATGATCATTTTCAGCAGGGGCAGGAAGATGCGCTCCGTCGCTTTGGCGAGGTAGTAATCTTCTTGGGGCGGCGGCCCGACGACGGTGGCGGGAAAGACGGCATCGCGTCGATGGGTGACGGCGGTGACGTCCATAATCGGATACCGGTCCGGCATGGAGTAGTAACCGGTGTGATCGCCGAACGGCCCTTCGAGGATCGCGCCGGGCCCAAGCGGTTCGCCGTGTCGCGGGTCGTACCCGATGTCGCCGCACGCGGTGCTCACATACCCTTCGATTACAATCTCGCTGTTGGCCGGCACCCAAAGCGGTACGGTCTGGGCACGAACCAGCGGAATACCGCGGCCGTTGAGGAACCCCGCCATCAATAGTTCGCTCATACCAGGTGGTAACGGCGCGGTGGCTGCATACGGCAGCACCGATTCGCCGCCGAAGCAGATGGCGATCGGCATGGGCTTGCCCTTTCGCTTCCACGACCGCCAGTGCGCAGCCCCATCGTGATGCACGTGCCAGTGCATGCCGAGGTGCGTTGCATCCAGCAGCGGCGCACGATACATACCGATGTTGTGACTCGCCGGCTTGGCGACGCCCTCATCATCCGCGTGGATCGTGTGCATGCCCGCGATGGTGACGTAGCGCCCTTCGCCCTCGACCGTCCCCGCTTGCTCGGCGCTCATCGCGAAACCGACCGCCGCCGGATCACCATCCAGCGGCCAGCACTTGATCATCGGCAGACGCCGTAGATCAACTTCGCCGCGCTTCGTAAGTCGGATGACGTCCTGACACACGCCGCGACGAACTCGCCTCGGCGGTGTGCGCAACAGTGGCAGGAACATCTTTGCCTTGCTCAGCAGGTCACCCAGCGATCGAGGCGGCTGCGGTTTGGTCAGGGCGGCGATGCGCTGTGCGATCGACTCGAAACCGTCCCGTCCCATGCACCCCAGCGCCATCTCCATTCGGTGATACGAACCGAATACATTGATCGCCAAGGGAAAGTCGCAGCCCTCGACCTTTTTAAATAACAGCGCCTTACCCCCCTGCCCGCAGTGGTCCGGGTCGAAGGTCGCCGCGGCAAGGCTTGGCGTCGGGCATGGTCGTTTGCTCTGGCGATCGGCAAGCTCGGTGATCTCCAGAATGGGCGAGACGGTCGCCGTAACCCGATGCAATTCGCCGGCTGCGTCGAGCACCTTGAGAAAATCTCGAAGCGTGCGAGACATCGCCGAAGAGCATACTCGGCCAAGTCGATCGAAGGCGGCGCTGAGCCCGGGGCGAGCTGATCGAGTGGCCGTCGGTGAAATGGCGACCGCGCTTTACCTGATAAGATCGTGGGATAGCAGGCGCCTGGGGCAGGAGTCGGATTCTTGGACGGATCAAACGGCCAATACGCGATCGATCTTCACGACGTGCAGAAGATCTACCGGGGCAAGGTCCACGCCCTGCGCGGGATCGAGATGAAGGTTCATCACGGCGAGATCTTCGGGCTGCTGGGTCCCAATGGGGCCGGCAAGACCACCCTAGTCAAGATCATGATGACGGTGGTGCGCCCCACCAAGGCTCGGGGCACGGTGCTGGGGCGACCCATCGGCCACAAACCCACGCTCGCGCGAGTCGGCTACCTGCCGGAGCATCATCGGTTCCCGCAGTACCTGACCGGTCGGCAGGTGTTGGAGTTTTACGCGGCGTTAGCAAAGGTCGATCGCAAGACACGCCGCAAGCGTTCGTTGTCTCTGCTGGATCTGGTCGGCATGAAGGAATGGGGCGACAAGAAGATCGGGACGTATTCCAAGGGGATGATGCAACGCGTTGGATTAGCTCAAGCGTTGATGAACGAGCCGGACTTGATCGTGCTTGACGAACCGACCGATGGTGTTGATCCCGTTGGCCGCCGTGAAATTCGCGATGTGCTCATGCACCTGAAATCGCAAGGTAAGACGATCTTCGTCAACAGTCATCTGCTCAGCGAGCTGGAGATGGTTTGCGATCGTGTGGCGATTCTTGTGCAGGGCAAGGTCGCCACGCAAGGGACGATCGATGATCTGACGGCTGAGAGTCAGCGGTACGAGATCGTGATCCAAGGCGCCGCGCCGTCATGGACCAGCGAGGTTGACAAGCTCCGTACGGACTCGACGGCGCAGAACCGCACGCTGTTGGTGTTGGGCAGCGCCGATCCAGTTGTCGTGCAACCCGTTATCGATCGTCTGCGCGCCGACGGCCGAACCATCTGCTCGATCAAACCCGTGCGGGAAAGTTTAGAGGACCTGTTCATGCGGGCGGTAACCGATCCGCAGACGGGTAAGGTTCGAGCCGCAGGTGCATTTCTGGCAGATCGCAGTTCCACAACCACGGAGCGTTCCAGATGAGGCAAACGCTCGCATTGTTTGTCGACGCGTATCGCCAGTTGAACGACCGCAAGATGTTCTGGGTCACGCTGCTTTTGTCCGCCTTCGTTTTGAGCGTGCTTTTCGCCGTGGGTATCAGCGAAGACCCCGATGCCACATCGCCTTTTGACAGTCGTCATCTCAAACTGATGTTCTGGGATACGCCGTTCCCGGTTCCTCCGGAGATGCAACTCGATACGCTGCTCAAAGGGACATTCCTTACGATAGGATTGGGACTTTGGCTAACGTGGGCCGCGGCTATTCTCGCGCTCATCTCGACGGCGAGCATCATTCCGGATTTTCTCAGCGCCGGCTCGATCGATTTGATCCTCTCCAAGCCCATTGGGCGCTTGCGCGCGTACCTTACGAAGTATGCCGGTGGCTTGTTGTTTGTAGCGATACAAGTTACGGTCTTCTCGGCCGCGGCGTTCCTGATCATCGGATTTCGGACCGGCGCTTGGGAATTCGGGCTGTTCATCGCAGTTCCGTTGGTCGTGGCGTTCTTCAGTTATCTGTTCAGCGTCTGCGCACTTGTCGGCACCATTACGCGCTCCGCTATCACGTCACTGCTGGTCACGGTACTCTTTTGGTTGCTGCTTTTTGCGGCCAATTCCGCCGACGAGATTCTGGCGATGCCGCGCGTGGCGAATGAGATCTATGTCCAGAAGCTGGAGGAACGAGTAGACAAGCTTCGTACCGCGGAGGCCGAAAGCGCCTCCAGCCGGCTCATTCTCGTTGAATCAGAACTCGAAGAAGCGATTGCGTCACGCGATCTATGGCGTCGCTGGCACGGTCTGGTCGTCTCTATGAAAACCTCACTGCCTAAGACGAGTGAGACGATCGGCCTCATGGAACGTTGGCTGATCGAGATTGCGGATTTGCCCGAGACCGGTGATGAGCCCGACGCGCGGCTTCCGTTCATAACCCCCAAGATGTGGGCGGCAGGAGTACAGAGCGATCTTGTGATACGGCGCGCACAGGAGGTCTACCGAGATCGTTCCGCACTATGGGTGCTCGGCACGTCGTTTATATTCGAGGGGGTAGTTCTTGGGCTTGCGTGTATCATCTTCGTCCGCCGCGACTATTGATGATCCAATTCCACGCTGCGATCATGGGCGGCTTTGATCGCATCGCGAACGACTACGGGCAGCTCGTGCCGGAGCATCACCTCCATCGCCGCTTGTGTAGTCCCGCCGGGACTTGTCACGACTCGGCGTAATTCAGCCGCGTCCTCGTCCGCCTCAACAAGTAGTTTCCCCGCGCCGCAGATCGTCTGATTCACAAGCAACTGCGCGGTCGCCTGATCCATCCCCAGCTCGACGGCGGCCTGTTGCATCGCCTCGGCCAGAAGAAAAACATACGCAGGACCCGATCCGCTCACGGCCGTGACCGCGTGCATCAATGATTCGTCCACGATGGTCGTTTGTCCAAGCGAGTCAAAGATCGCAACGGCCAACGCTTCATCACCTGCGTTGGCGCCCTGTCCCAACGCGATCGCCGTCATGCCCGCGCCAATGCGGCATGGCGTATTGGGCATCACGCGCACGATTCGGGCATGCTCACCAAGCGCCGCGCGAATGACACGACTACTCAATCCCGCCA
>JACZXL010000098.1 GCA_022571635.1 Planctomycetota bacterium | reverse complement strand
ACACGATCGATCGGCCGTACTCGACCTTGTATTCGTTGAAGCTCTCATCATCGACGACACATTCGAGCAGTTCGACGACGTCGTACTGCTGAGCGTGATCATCTTTGAAGATGTCGTAGACTTCCTCGCTCTTGCGCTTCGGCGCGACTGGCTCGAACGGCGGGTCCGCAACCGGTGCAACCGACATATCGGCGTGAACAACGGCCCGCAGCCGCTCGATACACGCTTCGTCATCCGGCTCACGGAAATCAATCGTGCCGGAGATCGCGGCGTGCATGTCCGCCCCGCCGAGCTCCTCGCTGTCGGCCTCTTGACCGATGGCGGCCTTGACCAGCGCCGGGCCCGCGAGATACAAGCCGCTACCTTCGGTCATGAGTACGGTATCGCACAACACAGGCAGATACCCACCGCCTGCGACGCAGTTACCCATGATCGCGGCAATTTGGGTGATACCCTCGGCCGATAGCACGGCGTTGTTGCGGAAGATTCGGCCGAAGTCGTCGGTATCGGGAAACACATCTTCCTGCAGCGGAAGAAACACGCCTGCGGAGTCAACGAGGTAGATCAGCGGCAGCCGAGCGCGTTGGGCGATCATTTGTGCGCGGATGAATTTTTTGCAGGTCATGGGAAAGAAGGCGCCGGCCTTGACGGTGGCGTCATTGGCGATGACCATGCAGCGCTTGCCGCCGACCTGGCCGATGGTGGATACGAGCCCGGCGGCAGGCGCGCCGCCGTAGTCCTGGTACATCTGCCAGGCGGCAAAGAGGCCGCATTCGAGTCGTGGGGCGCCGCGGTCAAGCAGCCGGTCGATCCGCTCCCGGGCGGTGAGCCGGCCGAGGTCGTGCTGGCGTTCAACCCCCCGCTGCCCCCCACCCTGGCAAATGGATTGGGCCTCGCGGAGATACTGCTCGGTTGCCCGTCGAAGCCCGGCGGGGGCCTCGGTCGCCCGATCCGTGCGTTTTTTCCGTGCCATTGTCGCTCCCGTTACCAGACCGCCGCCTCGATCCGCTCAGGATAGGCGATTTCGCGGCCTTTCAGGCCGATCGGCCTCGCAAATGGCTACCATTCATCAGAAACAGGTTTCGGTCACTGCCCCCGGCGTGATAGAGTCTGTTGTATGAGGCCGACGCACACTGCGGGCGGTCGCACGGAAGAAGATTTGGAACCGCAAGCGCAAAGGGACGTGGCATGCTCGGAGCTGTAACGATCCATCGACTGCTCGGCAAGATGGCGGAGGTCAATGCGTCAGACCTCCATATCAAGATCGGCTCGCCGCCGGTCCTGAGAATCGACTCGCACCTGCATCGGGTGGAATCCGGAGACCTGACCGCCGACGACACGAGTAAGTTGCTGGCCCCGATCATCCCCGCCCATCTCAAACCTCAGTTGGAGGAAAAGGGCGGCGTCGACTTCTCACACATGGAGGGGCCGACCGAGCGCTTCAGGATTGCCCTATTCCAGGCCGGGGGCGGGCTGCACGCCGCCATCCGCCGGGTCAACCCCGTGATCCCCAGCTTCGAGGAACTGCACTTGCCGAAGATCTATAGCGAGGTCGCCGACAAGACGCACGAAGGCCTGGTTGTGATTTGCGGTGTCACCGGCTGCGGCAAATCAACCACCCTCGCCGCGATGATCGACCACATGAATGAAACCCGGATGTCCAACATCATCACGGTCGAGGACCCGGTCGAGTATCTGTTTACACCCAAGAAGTCGTTCATTAGCCAGCGCGAGATCGGTATTGACGTCAGTGACTTCCCGGCGGCCCTTCGCGGCGCTGTGCGCCAGGATCCCGACACGATCATGATCGGCGAGATGCGCGACCGGGAAACGATGATGGCGGGGTTGATGGCGGCGGAGACCGGCCACACGGTGTTTGTGACGCTGCACACGGCCGACACCATGCAGAGCTTCGCCCGGATTCTTGAGTTCTTCCCGTCCACCGAGCATACGTTCATTCGCTCCAGCCTGGCCAACGGCCTGCGCGGGGTTATGGCGCAGCGCCTACTGCCGTGCGTAAAGGAGGGCATCGGCCGGATCCCGGCGACCGAGGTGCTCCTGAACAACTCGACCGTGCAGGAGAAGATTCGCGATGCCGAGGATCAAGACATACCCGCGATCATCAACGGTTCCGAGTACGAGGGGATGCACGACTTCACCTCCAGCCTCACCCGCCTCGTCGAGGAGGATTGGGTCGATCTGAAGACCGCTGAGAAGTATGCGCCCAACCGCGAGGCGTTGATCAGCAAGGTGCGCGGCATCGAGGTTGCAGCCGAAAAGCTCATCCAGCGCGTCAAGCGTTGAAAGAGGGCATCAAGGCGTCGAGGCATCGTGAAAGAGCGTTTAGACCCTACGGGGGAATGAAAAAGGCATGAGGTATCGGAAAGAGCCTCAGAGCTAATCGCTGACTGCTGATCGCTACAAAAAAAAGAACCCGGCGAATTGTTGTTCGCCGGGTCCGTGAGTTTTGGCTCACAGGCTGCACTCCCGTGCAACCCCGTCGGACGCACGGGATTAGGCGTGCAGCCCCTTTGTACAGTCACCTAGTAAATTCACTTGATCACCTCCTTGATAAATATGGGGTCTCCCCAGCCGTCGCGAGCGTGACCACCCGCCGCCAGGTTTCTTATCCCCTCGGCGTCCCAAGGGGCTCATCGCCCGCAGGCCGAACCGTTTGGAGGTGTGGTCGGCTTGCGGTCGTCGCGGTCCGCCTCCGCCGCCCAGCAAGGGGTTCTCCCTTGGTTTGGTCGGTGCTCGCTGCGATATCGCCATTATCGCATCGCTTCGGATATGGGCAATAGCCAAAGGCCGATTTTTGTGCCCCCGGCCCGCTGAAGGCCCGCCAAGGCCCTTTTTGCAATCCTGCTGACGGCCGATAGCGGGCCGGCCCTCCCGTCAACGTACCCAAGATCCTGAAGCCGCCGGAGTTCGTGATGCCGCAAATCGATTGGGACGTCCGACCCAGCCTCCAGACCAACGGCGCTCATGCCGCTGCGTGTCAATCGGCGCACGGCGTATGCGAACGTTCAGCCGGTGGATTTAGGACTTGTCTGGGGCGACCTTCTCCTCTTCCTCTTCCTCTTCTTCATCCTCCTCATACTCTTCTTCATCGTCGTCGTCTTCTTCCTCGTCTTCGTCTTCGTATTCCTCATCCTCGTCGTCTTCCAGCAGCTCGTCGTCTGCGTCCTCTTCGTCGCCTACTTCGTCTTCATCATCATCCGCAAAGAGCGTTCCGCTGGCCTGAGCCGCATCCTCCATGGCCTTCATCTGCTCCCACTCATCGATCGTCAGCAGCACTTCGCGGGCGACGGAGCCCTTGTGATCGCCGAGAATCCCAGCCGTGTACATCTGATCCACGAGTCGCGACGATCGGCTGTATCCGATGGCCAGGCGGCGTTGCAGCAACGAAACAGAGCCGCGCCCACTTTCGATCATGATCTCAACCGCTTCTTCGAACAGCGGGTCGCGTTCACCTGAGTCAGCTTCGTCGCTCGATTCCATCGTTCTTGAACGAATCGCCACGAGACTTCGCTCAAACTGCGGCGCGGCTACGCCACAGAGGAACTTCACAACACGGCGGATTTCTCCATCCGTCACCAACGTGCCTTGTGCACGCTTGACCTCGGTCGTGTGCGGTGAGAGGAAGAGCATGTCCCCCTGTCCCAGCAGCAGTTCCGCACCCTTTTGGTCCATGACGATCCGGCTGTCCATCCCCGAGGCGACCTTGAAGCTGACGCGGCACGGCATGTTCGATTTGATCAGCCCCGTCACCACGTTCGCTTGGGGGCGCTGGGTGGCGACGATCAAGTGAATCCCCACCGCACGGGCCTTCTGCGCGATGCGGACGACGTAGTGCTCCACGTCCTTGTGCGTCAGGATCAGGTCCGCCAGCTCGTCAATCATGAAGACGATGTACGGCAGCCGCTTGGGGATCTTTGCCTTTTCCGCCTCGTTGGCCGGTTGGAACGCTTCATACAGCTCCTCTTCGGTCAGTTGGTTGTACCCCGCGACATCGCGCACCTGCGCTTCTAGCAGCAGCTCGTAGCGCTCCTCCATCTTGTCGATGGCCCACTCCAGGATGGCGGTGGCCTTGGACATCTCCGTCACCACCGGGCACATCAGATGCGGGATCTGGGCGAACCGGCTCAGCTCGACCATCTTCGGATCAACGAGAATGAGCTTCAGCTCATCAGGGCGTTTCGTGTACAGCCAGCTCATGATGATCGAATTCATGCACACGCTTTTTCCCGACCCCGTCGTGCCGGCAATCAGCATGTGCGGCATGCGCGTCAAATCAGCCACCAACGGCTCACCCGAAGCGTCTTTGCCCAGGAACATCGGCAGCACCATGCCCTGGGCGTGTCCACCGCTCATCAGTTCCTTGAGTCGTACGCGCTCTTTGTAGAGATTGGGAATCTCGATCCCCACCGTGGTCTTGCCCGCCATGTTGGGGACCAACCGGATGTTGTGCGCGCGGAGCGCACGGGCCAGATCGCTGGCCACGGCTTGGATCTTCGCCACTTTCGTGCCCGGCACCAACTGCACCGAGTACAACGTGACCGCCGGGCCCGATTCGATTCCCACCACTTCCCCGTCAATGTGATACGTCTGAAGCGCGTTCTCAAGCTGCTCAGCCTGCTTGCGGACGAACGCCTCCATCTTGGCTGAGTAGTTCGATTCCGGATCCTGCAACAGCTCTAATGTGGGGAACTGATATCCCTCGAAGCTCTCATGCCGGGGAATGTCCTCGTCCTTGGCGACGGAGGTCTGATCGCCGCCCATTCGCACCGGAAGTCTGGCGATCTTCTCGCGAAGTTCCTCCGCGGAGAGTCGGCTGCGCTTCGGCGACACCGCCGGTCGCTGGTCAGGCTCGTCGAGGTCGTCGTCGACGAGAACGTCGGCCCGGGCTCGCCGAGCTGGTGGTCCGCCCGCCGTGGCTAACGCGGCCTCCGGCCGGGTGCGAAGGGCGCGCAGGAGACGCACCGGCGCGGCGCCGGCCCGGTGTGCGGCCCTGGCGCCGGCGCCAAGTAGCGGCGGAATGGCCAGCACCAGTTGATCCACCGCCACGATCGCCCCGACACTAAAACCCGCCAGGAGGATCAGGAAGGTCCCCACGCTGCTGAACCGTTGGTCGAGCTCGCCCACCAGCAGCCCGGCCAGCAGTCCCGCCTTGGAGCCCGCCAGTGAGCCGATTTGCGGCGCGAGCAATCCGTGGAAGCTCGACACCGCGACCGCCATGAAGATGAGGCCGAAGACGCGCACGACTGGATGAGTCACGACGCGCCCCGTGACGATCACCCCGAGATACCCCGAGAGTCCCGCCAGCAGGACCCACGAGCCGATTCCGATAACGTGGTAGCCCCAATAGGCGACGATCGCGCCGACCGGCCCGCAAAGATTGCGCGTCGGGTCGTTGTGCGCTGACACGGTGTGCGAGGGCCAGTCCGCCGAATCAAAGCTGGCGAGCGCGACAACCAGGAAAATCCACGCCGCGGCGAGCGCAATCCATCCCACCCGCCGCGCAAGCATCGCCGGCGACATGGCGTCGTCTGCTTCGTCGTATTCGCGCGCAGCAACAGCCTGGCGTGCCATAGCCCTTGCCTATCGGCTCTGACGATCACTTTCGGACAGGATTGCAGTCGGCTAACGCCGCTTCGCGCAGTATCTGCTGCGCCTCACAAACGGCTCCGGCGCAGGTCGGACGATTGAATTCGGAGTCGCGCGTAGGAGCCACCCATCGCCAAGATCTGCCTGTTGGGAGTTTCGGTTGCACCGTCGCGCGTTCGATGGCGCAACAAATAGCCAACGATCCTACGCGGGCCTGAACAAGTTGCGTCCATCGGGCCGCGCGCCTACCCTCTCGGGCTTCGGTTCGACGGTCTCACATTCGGCGACGGTGATGAAGTTTGATCTGATTGACACGGTGCTCGACCAATCGCCTGATCGCATCGTCGCGGTCAAGCGGGTCGATCCGGCTGAGGATTACCTGGCCGACCACTTCCCGACCTTCCCAGTCATGCCGGGCGTGTTGATGGTGGAAACGATGGTGCAGGCGGCGAGGCGGATGTTGGCGTCGCGGGGCGATGCGAGGCTCGTGTTGGGGCAGGTCAAGGCCTTGAAGTTTGGAAACTTCGTTCGACCCAACGAGACGCTGGAGGTTGAAGTCACCTTGCACAAGGACCTTGGCGACGGCGTCTACGCCTGCCGAGGCACGGGCGTTGTACGCCGTGTGAACGCCCAAAACAACGCAGGCGAGACAGCCGTCTCCGGAAGGTTTACCATGCGTCCTATCAGGACCGAGCTGGTCGTGGAGAACGATTCCCCGGACTGAACCGCCCAGGAGCTTGTTCAATGACTGAGAGTGTCGTGATGACCCGTGATGAGATTTTCCAGACCGTCCGCAGCATCATGGAGGAGGCTCTGGGCGTCGACGAGGAAGAGGTCACCCTTGAAGCGTCATTGACCAGCGACCTGGAAGCCGAGTCGATCGATTTTCTGGACATCGTCTTTCGTCTGGAGAAAAGTTTCTCGACGCCCGACCACCCGTTCAAGATCGAGCAAGGCGAGCTGTTCCCGGAGAACCTCTTGGAGAACCCCGAGTGGGTCGCCGACAACAAGTTCACCGAGGCGGGCATGACCATGCTCAAAGAGCGCATGCCGCACGTGGATTTCTCCGGCTTCGAGAACGACCGTGAGGTGGACAAGGTCGCCGAGCTGATCACCGTCAATTCGATCGTAGACTTTGTCGAGCGCAAGCTGACCGCGTGACTGCGTCAAACCCCTCGAAGCCGGACCTGACGAGTCCCCGAGGAAGGTCCGGGTACGTCCGATGGGATGCGATCTACCCGGGTCTTCCTCGCGGACTCGTCAGACCCGGCTTCGGTGGACGTGCTTTGTGACTGATCGAGTGACGTTGCCATGCGCTGGATGTGGATAGACCGGATCATCGAGTTCGAGGCGAACACACGGATGGTTGCCGTCAAGGCCGTGTCGCCGAACGAAGACTACCTCGCCGATCACTTCCGCGACGATGAGCGCGGCGCGGCGCTTCCCGTCTATCCCGCATCGTTGATGATTGAAGGCATGGCCCAGACCGCGGGAATACTCGTCGGCTCCGTCAATCGATTTCGGGAGAACGTGATTCTGGCGAAGGTCGTCCTCGCCCAGATTGACTGCGACGTCTTTCCCGGACAGTCGATCCGTTTCGAGGCTCGGCTGGACCGCATCGACAAAAGCGGCGCTTCGACCCGAGGCGCCGTGCATCGGGTCAGTCCCCCTGAGACCGACTGGCAGCCGATCGGGCGAATTGATCTGATGTTCAGTCATATAGATACGAACATCGCCGGTCTGGAATTCCCGCAGGAGAACTTCGTGTTCGCGGAGAGTTTCCGAACGATTCTGCGCGAGGCGGGGCTCGAGCAGCTCGCCGATTCCTGAGGCGGCGATGAAAGAAAAAGGCCCCGACCGGGGAGGCAAACCGATACGGGGCCGATCCAGGGCTTGTTATCTATTCGAGCACCACTACCATGCGAAACAATCGCCCCCGAGCCAAACGCCGGGACGCGAGTTTCGTCATCACCGCGGCAAGCTGTGACGGTTGCTCGGTCCGCCGGTCCGGGCGAGTGCCCCGCCAAGCCCGTACAATCGCCCCATGGCTGATTCCGACCGATCGAACGAGCATCTGGCCCTCTATGCCGGTTCATTCGACCCGATAACGCTGGGGCATCTGGACGTGCTGCGGCGGGCCCGCCGGCTCTTTGACCGCATCATCCTCGGCATCGGGGAGAACCCCGAGAAGCCCGCCCTCTTCACGCCGAAAGAGCGTGTGGAGATGGCCAGATCGCTCATTGACGACATGGTCGCTTCAGACCCCCACGGCGCTCCGGTGCAGGTCGAGCACTACAGCGGACTTACCGTCGATTTCGCCCAGCATGTCCACGCGTCGGCCATTCTGCGCGGCATCCGCAATATCACCGACCTGGCCACCGAATGCCAACTCGCCATTACCAACCGTCAGGTGGCTGACATTGAAACGGTCTTCATCGTCACGGGTGAAACCTTCGCGTTCACCAGCTCGAGTCTGATCAAGCAGGTCGCCGCGCTCGGCGGGTCGTTGGATCGATTGAGCACGCTTGTCCCGCCGCTGGTAATCAAAAAACTCAAAGAGAAGCGAGACGATCCCAGCAACCCGCTCGGCCGACTCGCACGGGATCAGCTTGTCGAGTGACGCCCCTTCCCGACCTCCACTGTCCATCAGCGCCCGAGGATTCAGCGACCCCCAATGTCCGTCAGTTACCGCGTCATCTCGATTGGAACCCTGGCGGCTCATCCGCTCTGGAACGAGCGCGCCGACAGCCGATCCGGTCATGCGACGACCACGCTCATCACCACCGACGATGCGAACATTCTCGTCGATCCGTCACTCCCGGCGCAGGCGCTCTTGGCTCGCCTTGATGAACGCTCCAACACCAAGCCCCAACAGATCACGCATGTGTTCTTGACCTCCGCCGACACATTGCACCGCCGAGCGCTCGCAGCCTTTCCAAATGCATCATGGCTTGCACACGAACCGGAACTGAGCGCGCTCGAGGCAACGGTGAACGCACAGATTCAAGAATCGCAAGATGGCGGGGATACCGATCTCACCTTGGCGCTTCAGCAGGACAAGGAGATATTGCGGAGCTGCCAACCGGCCGAAGATTCGATCGCGCCCGGCGTCGATCTGTTCCCCTTACCCGGTGCAACGCCCGGATGTTGCGGTCTGCTGCTGCCGTTGCCTCGGGCGACCGTGTTGATTTGCGGTGATGCGATCGCCACGGTCGAGCATCTTGAGCAGGGCAAGGTGCTGCCGGGATGTCACGACATCGAACAGGCGCAAGCCTCGTTTGCCGAGGCGGTGGAGATTGCCGATTTGTTTGTTCTCGGCCGGGACAACCTCACACTGAATCCACTGCGCGGCCCGCTGGGAATGTGAACGGAGTCGGCTCGAAGCGTTGATCGACCGCACGGATACAATCGATCCATGACGCGCCGCGTGCTGCTCTTCATCGCGTTGACCCTTGCGGGCATCGCCCCCGCCGCGTTTGCCCAGACACAACCGCCGCCGCCGCCCGACCAACTGCACTGGGCGGTCAAGCTCGGATTGCGCGTCGAGCAGGTCAATCGCGCTTTCCCGGTGGTCGATTGCGTCGTGCTTGTCCCCGACGGTGCGACCTATCTTGACGAACTCGGCAAGTGGTCGCCCCAAGGCCGTTGGCCCGTGCTCTTTGAAGATGATCAGCTCGCACCGATGTTTATCCGCCGATTTCGACCAAGTCGCGTCTACCGGCGCGAATCGGTCGGGGACCTCCCCAAGGCCGTCGAACAACGACAGCGGGATATGGAGGCCGTCGCCATCCGTGCTTGGGGCGGTGATCCGCAACAGGACACGCTCCGGCAAGTATTCGAGCGAGAAAAGTACACGCCCCCGGGGGTGGTGATCACATCCGTGGATGATCCGGCCTGGACGGCGGCGATCGCGCTCGCGGCCGGTCGAGGTCAACCCATTGCCTGGCTTGACGGCAGGTTCGGCCGGCCCAATGGACGGCTCACGTTCGAGGCGCTGAATCGATTGCGATCACGCATCGACCGCTTGGTGGCCCAGGTTGGGTACCAGTACGCCGATCTCGGCGACGACATCGACGCCATCACGCTTTGTCGGGCCATCGCCGGGCGCGCCAGCGCGTCCCCCAATCAGACCCAGGATTCCACGCGGGCGATCACCGATCTGCTCGGGCGCACCCCCAACGGACAGCGCTACGCCTTTACCGGCTGGATCTACGGCGACGAAGTGCGATGCGCGTACCTCGCGATGTGCTCGCTGTTTCTCGAACGCCGGCGCGTGTGGCTCTACAACACGTACCCAGCGACGCCCGCGTGGAACGCCTACGACGTAACAAACCCGACCGCCGCGCTCAACCGAGCGGGATACGACGCCACCGCCTTCCAAGGCGACAAGACCACGGACCGCGCTTGGCAGAACATGCTGCCCGGCGGGATTGCCACCGACGTGCTGATGATGAACACCAAGGGCAAGGCCGACGCATTCCATCTGTTCACCGGCCGCGGCGCCCCGGGCGATGTGCCCGTGCTCAACGAGCCGTTGGTCCTGCACCTGATTCACAGTTGGTCGATGCGCTCGCCTGAAAATCCGGGCACCGTGGGCGGACAGTGGATCGCCCACGGCGTGTACGCCTACGTCGGGTCCGTCCACGAGCCGTACCTCGGCGCTTTCGTTACGCCGACGCTCTTAGCCAAGCGGTGTATGAGCTACGTCCCATTTCTCGTAGCCGCTCGAGTGTGGGACGGACCAGGGAAATTCGCCGACGCTTGGAAGATCAACACCCTCGGCGATCCGCTGATGCTGTGTGCGCCTCCGCGGGAGTCGGCCGCGTCGCGTCTAGACCCCTGGGGCGATCACGGACTGGACCTGGCTGACCACATTGTGACCCTGCTGGAGCACAGCAAGTCGGACGACGCCCCCGGCGAATCGCTGGCCGAAGCGATCAGGACATTGAATCTGCTCGGCCGGGATGATGTTGCCGTCCAAACGTGGCGGCTGGCCCAGCAGCGCGGCTTCACGACCTCCGCCGCCCGGCCTGCGCTGGGCCCGCTGTTTCGCGAACGGCAAAAAGCCCAGTTCCTCCAAGCGTGGCAGGAACTTCCCTTTCGTGATGATCTGAGCTTGGACATGCTCTGGCACTTGATCGCGCCGAGTCTCGGCCGATCCACCTCAGACCAAACGCTGATCCTGCTGCAAGCAGCGGTCCGCCGGCACCAGACCCACGTCGATCTCGAGCGTCTTGCCCCGCACCTCATTGCCGCTTTCGGGTCCGCCCACTTTCGGGGCGTGATTCAGCGCGAAATCGACAAGGCGCCGAACGATCGCGCCCGCACGAAACTTCAGGCGCTGCTGCACAAGTACTAATCAAACACCCAGCGCCTCGGCCATCGTGGCGCCGATCTCGGCCGGGCTCTCGGCGACGTGAACACCACACGCTCGAAGCGCGTCGATCTTCGCCTGCGCTGTGTCGTCCTTGCCGCCAATGATCGCCCCGGCGTGGCCCATGCGCTTTCCCTTGGGCGCGGTCTTGCCTGCAATGAACGCGGCGACGGGCTTTGACATGTGTTGCTTGACCCACCGCCCGGCGTCAGTCTCATCGGACCCGCCGATCTCGCCGATCATCACGACGCCGTCCGTCTCGTCGTCGCCCTCGAACATCTCCAACAGCTCGATGAAGTTGAGCCCTTTGACGGGATCGCCCCCAATTCCCACACACGTCGTTTGCCCGATGCCAAGCTCCGAGCATTGCCACACCGCCTCGTAGGTCAGCGTGCCGGATCGGCTGATGATGCCGACCGCCTTGCCCGTCGAGGCGTCGTCCTTGGCCATGTGAATGTACCCGGGCATGATCCCGATCTTGCACCCATTCTCGAACGTCGCCGAAGCACCTTCGCCCGACACGCGCTTGCCGGGGGTAATCACGCCCGGACAGTTCGGCCCGATCAGATGCGAGTTGGGATAATCGTTCAGCACCGCCTTGACGCGAATCATGTCCTGGGTGGGTATCCCTTCGGTGATGGCGCAGATCACTTCGATTCCCGCCGCCGCCGCTTCGAGGATCGCGTCTCCCGCAAACGGCGGGGGTACGAAGATCATCGAGGCCGCAGCGCCGGTTTGGTCGACCGCGTCGGCAACCGTGTCGAAGATCGGCAGACCGTTGTCATC
>JACZXL010000333.1 GCA_022571635.1 Planctomycetota bacterium | reverse complement strand
TGAGCGTCATCGTCATCGACAAACTGACGAAGCGATATGGCCGACGAACCGGCATCGACGACGTCACCCTGCAGGTCAGCGCGGGTGAAATCTTCGGCTTTCTCGGCCCCAACGGCGCAGGCAAGACCACCGCCATCCGCCTCATGCTCGGTCTACTTCGTCCAAGCGACGGCTCGGCCCGCATCTTCGGCTTGGATTGCTGGCGTTCATCGCGCCGCGTCAAACAGGAGGTCGGCTATCTGCCCGGCGATCTGCGCTTGTACGCACGAACAACCGGGAACACCATGCTGCGCATCTGCGGCGCCATTCGCGGGCGCGATCTTGGAGCGCCGGGGCGAACGTTAGCCGAGCTATTTGCCCTTGATCTCAATGTCACGGTGCGACGCATGTCGCGCGGCATGCGCCAAAAGCTCGGGCTGATCATCGCGTTGGCGCATCGGCCGCAACTACTGATCCTCGACGAGCCGACCGCCTCGCTCGATCCGCTCATGCAAGAACGGCTTATCGAGCTCTTGCGCACGTTGGCCGCTGAAGGTCGCACTATCTTCTTCTCCAGTCACAGTCTCAGCGAAGTGGAGCGCCTCTGCGACCGCGTAGCGATCGTGCGCGAGGGCCGTCTCGTTGCCGACGAAACGCTTGCGTCGTTGCGCGCCAATGCTCGCCGTGCAGTCACGATCCGCTGGCAAACCGATGCGGCCGAGCCTCAGCCGCCGCCGTTTCTGGACGTTCATCGCCGTGAAGATCACCTCTGGGAGGCGTCGCTGCGCAGCGACGTGACATCACTGCTGGATTGGCTGCGCGACCGCCCCGTCGCCGATCTCGCCGTCGGTCACCCCGATCTCGATAGCCTCTTTCGTCAGTACTACCTGCACGGAAAATCTCAGCCATGAACCGCGGGCTGTTGCTCAAATCGTTGCACGAAGTCTGGGTGATCACCGCGCTGTTCGCCGTCGCGTTGATGATCGTCGAGGCGCTGCTCGGCTACGTCCTGCCCACGTTTGCCGAGCAGTTCTCGACCATCTGGCTCGATCTTCCCTTCGTCAAGAACATGTTGCGCGCACTGCTGGGCGTAGATGTCGGCGATCAGATCGGGCCGGAGGTCTTTGCCTCGATCGCGTGGGTTCATCCCGTGGTGCTGACGATCATCGCCGCCCATGCGACGATCTTCGCCACCCGTGTGCCGGTGGGTGAGATCGACCGCGCCACGATCGACGTTCTGTTGGGACTGCCCGTGTCGCGCTGGGGCCTCTACCGGGCCGAGTTGGCGATGTTCCTCGCCTCGGGCGTGTTGCTCATCGCTATGGCTCTCGTGGGAAATCGAATCGGATCAGTGCTCGTCGCCGCGCCGATGCCCTTCCAAGCCAAGTCCACGCTCATCGTGATCGCGAACCTGTCTTGCCTGTACATCGCCGCCGGCGGACTGGCGTGGCTCGTCTCGTCGCTCAGCGAACGCCGCGGCAAGGCGATCGCCATCGTCTTTTCAATTCTCCTCGCGTCATTCCTGCTCAGTTTCCTCGCCGAGTTCTGGAAGCCGGCCGACAACATCTCCTTCCTGAGCATACTCACCTACTACCAGCCGCTGATCGTCATTCGCCAACAGCAGTGGCCGCTGAGTGATATGGCCGTGTTGTTGATTCTCGGCGCGGTGATGTGGACCGTCGGCGGAATCTGCTTCGCCCGGCGCGATATCTGTACGGTCTGAAGTTACACCCACCAAACGGCGTCGCGCTTACAAACTGCCCCGCACACGCCGCGCGCCGAACATCGCCCCAAGCAGCCCAAGTCCGCCCAGTACCAGCGCCGGTGGTAGTGGAATGATCCTGTCCGGAACCTTCTCCGATCCGCCGTTCTCAAATTCTTTGAACCGCACGATAAAGTTGAACTCGAACGGGCCGTCGGTCAGGAAGCGCGCCGTGAGATCAGCGGCGTCGAACGCCATCACGTCAAACTCGAAGATTCCCGTGTCGCCCACCGCGATGCCCTCGGTCGGGCTTCCCCCGCCGAGAAATGCCCCGCCCAACGCCGCTCCGGCATCGAACGGATTGCCGAACGGCTGGGCGTTCAGCCCACCGTCCGTGAGATTCTCAAATGGATGGGACCCGCTGGTGAGCGTGGCCGACGCTTCGTCGTCCGCGCTGGCGATGTTGAACACGAAGCCCGTGATGAAACCCCCATTGACCGGATCGCTCGTATTCGTCAGCGTAACGCTGAGGAAGTCCAGATCACCAAACGGATCGAACACATACTCCAAAGAGCCGGTGAAACTCCCCAGCCCCTCCGTGTTGTTCGCACCGACCGAGAAAATCTCGATGCTGCTCGCCTGTACCGCCACACTCGGCCCCAGCATCACGCCCACGACCAGCGCCGCCCGCGTTATTCCCCAACGTCCCATCGTGTGATTGCGCATCGGCGTCCCCTTCCCCTCTATAGTCCCGTTGGACAATCGATGTGGTAATCATGCCCCCGAAATAACCCTCGGCCAGCGAGTTGGCCCGTCCACCCGCTCACCTCGTCCACCCGCCCCGCCTAGCAAAGATAGCGAACGGCTGATAACGTCCACGGCCGGTCTCAGCCGCTCGATGCCTCGATGCCCTGATGCCTTCTTCCTAATGCCTAATGCCCAGTGCCTAATGCCTTCTTCCTCACGGACACGGCCCCCAGTTGCCCAGCAGCTCGAGAAAGTCCGACACGCCAACGTTGTCGTTGCCGTCGATATCTCACGGGCACTTTCCGGGGGGAACGCCGTCGAGGAACAGTACCCAGACCGCGCCGCGGCTGAAGCCCCCGTCGTCATCGCTGGGTGCGCCTACGACCAGGTCGCCCACGCCATCGCCGTCCAGATCACCCAGCGAGGCCACCGAGCGGCCGAAGCGATCGAAATCATCCAGGGTGCCGGTGAAGCCGCCTTGGGTGTCGCTGATCTTCTGGTGGGACTTGACCGTTCCGTCGGTGTTGAGGAACAGCACCCACACCGCCCCGCGGGTGTCGCCCCCGTCGTCATCGTAGGGTGCCCCCACAGCCAGGTCGGGAACGCCGTCGGCGTCGAGATCACCCAGCAAGGCCACCGAGTGGCCGAAGAGATCGCCATCGTCCAGCATGCCGGTGAAGCCGCCTT
>JACZXL010000097.1 GCA_022571635.1 Planctomycetota bacterium | reverse complement strand
CTTCCGCAACTTCGTTTCCCCTGATCGGAGATGGGTGGACGAGCCCGGCTCCGAGGACAGCCACGGCCGTACCACCTGGGCCCTGGGCACGGTGGTTGCGCACTGGCGGCGGCCGGGCATCCACGAGTGGGCGGGCCAACTGTTCGAAGCCAGCCTCCCGCCCGTCCTGCAGTTCGAGAGTCCGCGGGCCTGGGCGTTCTCGCTGCTGGGGATCAACGAATACCTCACGCGGTTCTCCGGTGATCGGATTGCCGAGGATGCCCAGCGCGTGCTGGCCGAGCGCCTCCTGAAGATGTACCAGGCCAACGGCGATCCGGATTGGCCGTGGTTCGAAGACGCGCTCACCTACTGCAACGCCAAGCTGCCGCACGCGCTGCTGGTGTGTGGGCGATCGATGTCGCGGGACGACATGGTCGAAACCGCGCTCGAGGCCCTCACGTGGCTGGCCGAGGTGCAACAAGCTGACGAAGGGCACTTTGTCCCCATCGGGTGCAACGGTTTCTACCCCCGAGGCGGCGAGCGGGCACGGTTCGATCAGCAGCCGATCGAGGCCCATGCCATGGTGTCAGCGTGCCTGGAGGCCCATCGGGCGACCGGCGAGGACCGATGGAGGGTCGAAGCACAACGCGCCTTCGACTGGTTCGTGGGCCGAAACGATCTGCGCACCCCGGTGTACGATCCGAGCACCGGCGGCTGCCACGACGGCCTTCAGCCGGACGACGTCAACCGCAACCTGGGCGCCGAGTCCACGCTGGCCTTCTTGCTCTCGCTGGTGGAGATGCGCTTAGCTGAAACCATTATCGAAGTTCCAGCTGGGGAGCTGTTGATCACTGCCGGGACGTAAGTTCATTCGTCTTCCATGTAGACATGTCTTCGTCAGCATCCACTGTGGATGGGCAGCTGTGCAATGCCAACGGAGGTGCGGGGCATTCCGCCTTCCGGATCCGGGATCATGCCCGGACCCGCCCGGCAAGAACCAAAGATGAATCGGCGCAGCCCTTTCGTCCGCGCTGCGTCGCCCAAGCTTTCGCCGGTACACTCCACAGCGCCATGTCGCCGCAATCGCGTGAACCTCACCCGTCGGATCTGAGAGTGGCCATGCTGGCGCCGATCTCCTGGCGGGTGCCACCGAAGCACTACGGTCCCTGGGAGCGGTTCGTGTCGCTGCTCACCGAAGGCCTGGTCGAGCGAGGCGTCGACGTAACTCTGTTCGCGACGGCCGATTCAGTGACCACCGCACGCTTGGTCGGGACTGCGCCGCGGGGGTATTCCGAAGACCCGACCCTCAACCCCAAGGTCTGGGAGTGCCTTCACATCTCCGCAGTGTTCGAGCGGGCCAACGAGTTCGACCTGATTCACAACAGCTTCGACTTCCTGCCGCTGACCTACAGCGGTTTGGTGGACACGCCGGTGCTCACAACGATCCACGGGTTCTCATCGCCGATTATCGTCCCGGTGTACGAAAAGTACGACGGATCTACGTACTACGTCTCAATCAGCCACGCGAATCGGCACGAGAAGCTCACGTACTTGGCGACTATCCACCACGGCATCGAGATCGAGGAATTCGTCCATTATCCCGAGGAAGGCGACTACCTGCTCTTCTTCGGAAGGATCCACCCTGACAAGGGTACCGCAGAGGCCATCGAAGTGGCGTCGCGGGTCGGCAAGCCGCTCGTTATCGCCGGCATCATTCAGGACCAGGGATACTTCGACCGCAAGGTGGCGCCGCGCTTGGACGTGAAGCACGTGCGGTACATCGGCTCGGTCGGCCCCGATCGCCGCTGCGAGGTGCTCGGGAGAGCCTGCGGGTTGCTGCACCTGATCAACTTCGACGAGCCGTTCGGCCTCAGCGTCGTGGAATCAATGGCCTGCGGCACTCCGGTCATCGCCTGCGCCCGAGGGTCGATGCCCGAGCTCATTCAACCCGGCGAGAACGGGTTCTTGGTGAATTCCGTCGAGGAAGCGACCGCCGCAGTCCAAGCCCTCGGAAGTCTGGATCGCCACCGCATCCGGGCGTCCGTGGAGACTCGCTTCAGCCGGGAACGCATGGTCGACGATTACCTCCGAGCATATCGCACGGTCGTGGCGCTGCATCGGCGCGAGAGGACCGGAGCATGACTGATGCGCGTGAACAACCGCGTCTTCGGGGGCCGGCCGGAGCAGGTATCGAGACTGCCCTTGCTATTGTTCCTTCGGGCCTCATCTTTCATCCATCACATCGGTGCTCGTCCAGTCGATCGAGCAGGTCGGGCAGCCGAACCAGAGCGACCCTGATCCCGACATCGGAGAACGCGTACGGAAGAACGAGAGTACCGCGGTGCACCATGCCGCCACAGGAGTACAAGACGTTGGGCACGTAGCCCTCCCGCTCATCCTCCTCGGGCACCAAGAGCGGATCGGGCAGGTGGGCGATGACGTGGCTGGGATCGTCCCGATCTAGCAGAAGGGCGCCGATGGCGTAGCGCCGCATCGGCCCCACGCCGTGCGTGAGGACTAGCCAGCCCGCCTCAGTCTCGATCGGCGAGCCGCAGTTGCCGATTTGGATGAGCTCCCATGGTCGCATCGGTGCCTGAAGCATCTGGGTGTCGCTCCAAAACCGCACTCTGTCTGACCGCATCAGATAGGAGTTCTCCTTGTCGAAGCGAGAGAGCATCGTGTACTTGCCGTCGATCAGACGAGGAAACAATGCCATCCCCTTATTCTGGGCACACGCACCGTTGAGCGTCGAGACTCGAAACGACAGAAAATCGTTGGTCTCGATAAGTTGGGGCAAGATCTCAAACCCGTCGTATGCGGTGTAGGTCGCATAGTAGATGACCGATCCGTCGTCGTGTACGAACCGGACAAACCGCGCGTCCTCCATGCCCTGTGTCTCCCTGGGCCCCGCAGGAAAGATGATCCGTTCCGAAACCGCCGACTCGCGCGGATACGTCACGACGTAGTTCGAGGAGGCGAGGAGGTGGACCATTTTGACAGTCTCGTGGGCAATGGCGCGAGAAAGATGTTCCTCATTGAGCGATGCCAACCCTCGTTCCAAGTCGTCGAAGGTGAATTGTTCCGGGAGCGGGCCCAGGACGTGCGACGCGATGTGGTGGTCTGCGCCAAGTTCCTCGAGCTTGGATCCGAACAGGTGCTTGTCGTACAGGGGGGTCTTGCGGTTTCCCGTAATGGCGTAGCGGCTGACGGGTTCAAACGTGAGGTTGCACCGCTCGTCGATCACGCCGGTGCGAAACCCGATCGACGAAACGTGGCCCTCGCCAACTGCCCGCACGCTCATGATGAAGCGCTGCTCGCCGGAGGCCAGACCGCTCTGGTCCGGAGCGGGCACCATCGAAGGGTTGAAGAGGGCCGCCGCTTCAATCGAGTACTCGTGGGAGAAGTATGCCCCGATCAGCAGACGTCGCTCCTCGGAGAGCCTGACATCCTGCTCGAGATGATGCTCGACCATCTGAAAGTTGTGCTGCAGCACCTGCGTGAAGTCACGGTGGCGGTGCGCGAAGTCCTGGAGCACGTTGTCCAGAATGCCGGCAGCCTCCCGATCCGGGATCGCCAGGATCCGCTCCATCACCACCTTCACTCGTGACTTGCCGTCGGGGGTGTAGGTCTCCTCGCCGGGAAGGTGGGGCTTGACGATCACCCGGCGTGGATCAGGCAGGAATCGATGAGTTGTCCTTGTGACAGCAACTTGTCGCATCTTTATCCTCTTACCAGTCACGAGCGCCATCGACCGGAATCCAACCCGTGGTCCACCGACCGGCCAATAGTGGCCAGCATCATTACATTACGCTATCGGCTATCTGTCAGAGTCGATGGACCACCCGTGAGCTTGTCCGGAGCTTGTCGGCGCGCCCCGTTTTGCCGTGCCGAGGATTCGGCGCATCTCTCTAACTGCAATCAGGATGGACGTTTAGAGCGATCCCCGCTCATGTTCTCATACCCCGGAGGTCGTGGGCTCGAATCCTACTGACCTGCCCCCAAGAGTTGTACCAGGTTCTATGTTAGGACGGGACAAACAAAGGTGTCGGGATTGCTCTGTAGAAAACCCCTCAACGATCTTAGTAAAGACGAAGATTGTGATGTTGTAGGTGATGGCCAGAAGAAGCATTCCTCGATTCTGTGCATGGTAACTGCGCCCGGCAATCGCATGATCAAGATTACGTTTGATCATGCTGAAGGCAGTTTCAACCTGCCATCGCTGACCAAAGTGGATGCGTTGCCTTGAAGCGGCTGTTGCAAAGTGACGCTGCATTAACCTACGCAACGCGCTGCTGGCAGGCTTGGTTGTAGGACGACCATGATGAGGTGGTATGTAGCTGAGTATATTGCGTTCGTTTCTCAAACGCTGGTGATTTGCATGACTGTCATATCCTGCATCCAACAACAAGCGACGTAGTGTGAGATCAGCGTGTAATTGACTTAACAACTTCCCAAGTTGATGCACATCCGGCGTCGGCCCACGTGTAGGCCAGGCTGCAAGAATCATGTGCGTCGAGCAATCGCAGATGATGGCCAACTTGGGGAACTTGGTATAGCGAGCGGTCTGATACAAGGGGTTCTTCAGCTTTCTATGACCGCGCGCACATCGGCGAACAAAGTAGGGGCTGATGCGTCCCGACTCAAATCCGGAGGAATCAGCAACGGCGTATTCGATCCTGTTGCGTGATTGTGAATTCATTTGAACTGATGCTAGCAACAGTTCTCTGACGCTGGAAAAGCACAATAATCTGCGAGATGCTTTTTGCAGTGTTGTGTAATGCGGAATTCTTGTGAGCTGCATGGCTTTGCATAGTTCAGGCATGTCATGCAGATATTCCACGATGCCTCGATAATCGGTTGCGAAGAATTGCTTCAATACCAGACATGTGAACAACTGCGCCTGCGTAAATGTTTTGGGCGCAAAGCGATGTGCATATCTTGGCAGACTCCGTTGCCCTACCTTCATCGCTGCCAACGTCACCCTCCTTGGCGACTTGGATGTGTAGCTCATGCTCCATGTTCTATAGTCGCAGATGAGAAAGCGCAACCGAACAAGCGCCGAACATTTGGGGTTTTCTACAGGGCAATCCTGACAGCTTTTCTTCCCCGACGGGATCAACGATTGGCAGATCGACTCCGAGCCGAGTATGGCCCCGCACCCCCGACGCCACCCCGAAGAGCTGTGGGGAATCGAGGATCCGCGAATCACCTACGTGGAGGATTTGGGCAAGTACGTGGTGGTGTACACAGCGTTCTCGTGGGGCGGACCTGGTGTCGCCCTGGCGATGACCGAGGACTTCCGCCACTTTGAGCGCTGCGGCGTGGTGATGTCGCCGGAGGACAAGGACGCGGCGTTGCTGCCCCGGAAGATTGACGGCCGATGGGCCATGATCCATCGACCATCGACTCCGCTTGGCGCGCACGTGTGGATCTCATACTCGCCCGATCTGCGCCATTGGGGAGACCACAAGCTCATTCTGCGAGCCCGGCGCGGCGGCTGGTGGGACGCCAACAAAATCGGCCTCTCACCGCCCCTTATCGAGACCGACCAGGGCTGGATCATGATCTACCACGGCGTTCGAGACACCGCCTCGGGGAGCCTGTATCGCCTCGGTTTGGCCTTGTTTGATCTAGAGAACCCCGAAGTCTGCCTGCGCCGAGGCGATACCTGGATCTTCGGCCCGGAAGCTGACTACGAGCGCGAGGGCGACGTGAACAACGTGGTGTTCCCCTGCGGCTACACCGTGGGGGATGACGGCGACACGCTCCACCTTTATTACGGCGGAGCCGACACCTTCATCTGCCTCGCCACCGCCAGCATCCGGGCGATGCTCGACTGGCTTAATCGTCAAGAGCGCATCGAGGCCGAGCCCATGCCGATTGCTGAACAAAGTCCCCCTGCGTTGTGAGCCGCTTCGGCGCGCACCGGCCCACCCCCGTATCTTCCCTAGCCGCACATGAATATGTGCGGGCGCCCGCGGATATGCATCCGCGGCGGGCACGACTGACCTTGTCGAACGTTACCCGGTGAGGTCGATACTTCGCCCGACTTGGACGCCGATGGCAGCTTCGAGTTTGTCAGCAGCGCGGGTGTAAAGCGGCAGCGCGGCTTTGGGCGTTGAACTGGCAGGTGCGTGCGCCTCGAACGAGACGCGCTGGTTTACCGATGCAGCAATGAGTTGATCCGGCGCGCGTGTTGCGGGCGACGGCGGTGAGACCGATTGAGCGGTCGGCGTTCGGTGCGTCAGGCGCAGGCCGTACGCTTGAGAGGCCCGGGCGACTTCGATCGAGTGGATGCGCATGGGCAGGAAGTGTAGCGTGCCCGCGGGCGCCGACAACCGAGGCAATGCAATAGTTTGGCGTGAAGATTTAGAGCGACGAGGCGGGTGACCAGCGATTGCCGATCGCTTCAAGCTGGCGGGCCAGTTCGAGCCGGCTGACGTCGTCGCGCATAATCTGCACGTCCTCCATACTCAAAGGGCCACGGACAACTCGATAAAGCACGGACTCGGCGGCGAACACCGCGGTCCGGTCTTGGGGCGCAAGATTTGCCCGAAGCCGGGCCAGCCGAGGCAGCAGACGGTCGTACTCGGCAATGCGGCGTATCCGTTCCACTTCCACGAAACTCTGATCCGGGGATTGCGCCAGCATCATCATGAGGCGGGACACATCGTCGAGGGTTTCGGAATCATCGCGCGACAATGCGTGCGCCCGGCTCAGGCCAGCCGCCCGAGCCTCGGTCCGTTGGACGCTGGGCCCGGACCGCGACGGCATCATGGAGAGCCGGTTGAGCTCGATGAACGAGGACGGGTCCGGTCGGTAGCTGGCCGGTTGGACTCGCGTGGTGTTACCGCCCAAGGCGACGGTTGAATCAAGCGAGCGCTCATCCGGCGTATACGACCGTACTTCCGGTCCGACCTGATAGGCGTCGGCGCGGGCGAACTCCGGCGTCGGCCCGCGGAAGCCGGTTCGGCGGTCCATGACCAAAATGGAAACAACCAAAGCCAACGCGGCCGCGGCGGCCAGCCAGCCGAACCAGTTCGTCAAGCGGCCGTGTGCTCCATGTCGATCGGCGTAGATTGTTCGGGCGAGAACGGTGGATTCGAACTGATCGGGGAGCGGTTCGGCGTCGCCGAGGGCGGCGATGCTCGCGGCCACCATCGCCTCGGCCGCTTCCGCTTGATCGAGCAGCTTGCGGCAGGACTTGCAGTCAGCAAGATGCCGTTCGGCGTGATGACGGGAGGCGGGATCGACCCGGTCGTCGATCAAACCCGAAAGCAAGGCCTTGATGTCTGTGCAGTCCAGTGATTCCATGGGATTCTCGTCCGTCCGTGTCCAGAGCGGGTTGGGGTTTTGGCGCTGCTACGCGCGCTTGTAGTTGCGGATATCAAACACGAGCGGCTCATCTTCGGGATGCTGTAGATCCTGCGTGAGTTCTTCGAGCAGGGCGGTTCGCGCGCGGTTGAGCCGACTCATGACGGTGCCGATCGGGATGTTCAAGTGCTGGGCGATTTCCTCGTAGCTCAATTGCTCGTAGGCACGAAGGGCCAGGATGGCGCGCTTCGGCTCGTCGAGTTTGTCGATCGCGGCATCGACCCGTTCAAGACTTTCATCAACATCGCGGCGAGCTTCCGGTCGGCGCGATGATTGCATTGCGGGGTCGGCGGAGAACTCCGGAAGCGGTCCGGGCCGTCGTGTTCGTTGAAGGGCGTTGATCGACATATTGGTCACGACACGGCGCAGCCAGGAGGTAAACGCGACTTCGCCCGCATCGGGGGGCTTGCGCCAAAGCTTGACAAACGCTTCCTGGACGACTTCCTCGGCCAGATGGCGGTCGCGGCAGATGGATGCGCTGAGGGTGATGAGCCGTGGTCCGGCCTTTTGCATCCACTCCCGGAGTTTCGTTTCAGATAAGGCGCTGGGCATCGGTGCGATTCCGGGTAAGGGTAGCCGCGGTCCTTGGACGTCCGCGGCCGCCGGGGCCTTCCTTAGGTAAGACCGCGCCCAACGAGGCGAGATTCCGTGAATCTATGGTGTTTGGCCGGGTTTTTCGGCGGGCGGAGGGGGCCGTGCTGAACCGGTCCGGCCGTTATGGGACCTTAGCGCCGAAATAGGCTGCTTTGGGCTCAGTGGGCCTGAGCTCGTCGTCGAGCTTGGGGTCGAGATCGGTGATCTGCGCCGTCTGCCTCGCTCCGGGCAGTTCGCCGAGGCGCGATCGTCGTTCGGCGGGCTCCGTTGACCACCAGAGGCTTTCCTCGAACACGAAGCTCTCAGCGTCGTCGGCGAGGGCGATAGTGACCAGGCGACGGAGGTCGCCGGGCTCCCAGACGAGAAGGTTGCCGCCGAAGATAGCTCGCCGGGTGGGGCCGATTCGATGGTCGGTCGGGTCGGCGGTCGTGCAGAGCGCCGCATGGCGTGGGCGAATGAACGTGTTGTTGCGCATGAGGGTGTCGTCACAGTGGGCCAGGACAATCGGACATGCCCCGCCCAGGAACGTGCACCGTTGCAGTTGAACGTGGCGCGCCTCATAGTGCGACCGCGAGTCTGCGTCGGGTGGGATTTCGGGGCGGAACTCCCGAAGCTTGCTCAACCCGCCGACCACGACCACAGCTTCGGCGATTCCTTGGAAGTGACACTGCGTGATATTGACACGCTCCGAGCCGGCGCGGATCTGGATGGCATGGAGTTGGCTGTAATCTTGCACGGCGATAAACCGGCAGGACTCAACGGACACGCCATGACAGCCGATCAGCTCGAGGCCGGAGCCGCCCCAGCCTTCAATATGCACATCATGGATCCGAACGTCTTGCAGCCCCGAGAGCTCAATGGCGTGGCGTTTGCCTTGGGGCCCCGTGTTAGTGATCGTGATGTTGCGAATGACGAGATTGGCCCGCCACGGCTTCCGCGGCGTGGGAGGGGGCGACTCCGTGGGGTTCTGGGCCGCGGTGGAGTCCAGGTCGTCAATGACCAGGCCGGCGATGGTCGCGCCGGTGATGACCAGATTCTCAATTACGACGTGCTGCGGCTGATGCAGGACGAGGCCGTACCGCTTGGCCTCGATGATGGACGGGCGCTTCGGATCAAGTCCGCGGATGGTGATGGGATTGCCCCGCGTTCCCTGCAACTGGTTTAGGGTGGCGGGGCGATGGCAGCCGGGCATGAGAATGATCTCATCCCCAGGGCGCACGCGAGCGGCAAGCTGTTGCCAATCCTGGCCGGGCGAGACGAGGTGCTGCGTCGCCCAGACCGAGTGTAGACAAAGGTGGCCAACGGCGGCGACGATCACGAACTGCCACGTCCACAGCCTTTTCACGCAATCAAACCCTCCATGGGCGAAGGCAGCGTGATGCGCAGCAGGCTGGTCTCCGGCGCAAGTCGAGCCACGGTGTCCTCCAGCGCGGCCGGCATCAGTGCCGTGGTACCAATCGGCAAATCGACATCGATAGAATCGGACGAACCGTGCGAGGCCGCGACTCGCGCCCGCCCATTTAGAATCATCCACACGACCGGTAATCCCGAGGTTACGACGGGAAGGACCGCGTCCGTGAAAGCCTCGAGCCGCTCGATCACGAAATGCCCGGTCTTGAGCAACGGTGTCGTCTTCATCCCGGCCGCCTGTATCGGCAGCCCCGGCGGTTCGGGCTCCTCGGCCGGCGCGCCGAAGTGAATACACCCAAGGGCTTGGGAGACGTGAAGCTCGCGGCCGGTTCGTCCCCAGTCAAACACCCGGAAGGTCGTGTCGCTGGGGGTCTGAATCTCCGCCACCACGATCCCCGCCCCAAGGGCATGGCACGTCCCGCTGGGCAGGTACCAACATTCGCCCGTCTTGACGGGAACCCCGATCAGATCGTCTACCACGTCGCCGGTCTCGATGTGGGCTGCAAACTGTTCAGCCGTCACGTCCGGCTTGACGCCCCGATAGATCACCGCCCCGGGTTCCGCGGCGACAATCACCCACGCCTCCGATTTCAAGTGCGTCTGCGGGTGCTGCCGGACATAGTCCTCGCTGGGGTGTACCTGAACCGATAGGTTTTCGCGCGCGTCCAGGAACTTGATGAGCAAGGGGAAGCCGCGCTCATCCGTGAGCGTGGCCGCGCCCATGATCTCCTGCTCGTGATCGCCGATCACCTCGTGCAGCGTTCGGCCGGCGAGGGGTCCGTTGCTAATCACGGACCGGCCGTCGGGAATGGTCTGGGGCAGGTCGGCCAGCTCCCACGATTCGCCGATCGCGGCCTCCGGCGGCAGAGATTTGCCGAGCTGGGCCAGACGGCGACCGCCCCATACCTTCGGCTTGAGGATCGGTTTGAATACCAGGGGGTACGGTTTCATCGATTTCCCGAGGATACGTGCAATACTCGCGCCGCGCAGGTGTCACAGCGCATAGGTATACAATACGCCGACCGTCATCAATGCCGAACCGGTGAATCGTCGGCGATGGAGGACTTGCGGATGCGAAGTTTCAGCCGATTCATGGTCTGGATGTTGGTCATGGCGTCGATGGGATCGGCGGCCCACGCTCAGGTGGTGCTGAACATGCCGCCGCCGAGGTCAAGCCAGCCGCAAACCGTCGTCGATACGTCGCCCGCGTCGGTGGATAAGGCACAGGTCAACGCCCAAGCGCGAGCCCAAACCCAAGCCCCGGTCCAGCCGTCCGATCCCGCTCGCGTCGGCAATGTGGCGCTGGCTCGCTACGCCCAGGCCCGCGCCCGGCCCCGCCCTGGGTACGGCTACGGAGGACGGTATGGTGGACCGTACGGCTATTACGGCTATTACGACCCGTACTACTACGGCTATGGCTACTACCCATTGCACTTCGGCTTTGGGCATTTCAGTTTCGGCCACCATTTCCACCACCACCACGATATGGGGATGGGCGGCGGCGGCGGAGACTAAGGTCCACGTGTAGTCCCGGTCGGTTCAACCGAGTCGATGACCTGCTCGCCGATATCAGCCCGCCCATCAATCAGCGCCCAATGACGAGCGAACCGGCGGAGTAGTTCGGCCCGCAATCAACACCAAGGTATCCGCAGCAAACAACCGCCTCGATGTCGAAGATCCCGATTCCACTTGCGGCTCTGTGTCCCGATTCTATCGGGGTCCCGATTCCATCGGGATCGGGGCCTCGATGTCGAAGCGTAGCGGAGATCCCGATTCCACTTGCGGCTCTGTGTCCCGATTCTATCGGGGTCCCGATTCCATCGGGATCGGGGCTATCTTTAGTCATCCCCAGTTTCCGAGTAGAATGAGTAGATCGGAAACACCGACGACACCGGTGCCATCTAAATCCGCAGGGCACGGCGCACAGTCTTCACACGGTCCCCAACTGCCAAGAAGAATGAGCAGATCCTTCACGCCGACCTGACCATCATTATTAAGATCTCCAAGGATGCCCTTTTTGATGGGGCTGAGAAGAACACCGACCGACGCGTCAAGATCATCGCTACGCGCAGCAACGGCGACTTGTCCCAGCTGATTGATGCCCATAGCGCGCTCAAGGTTGAGATTGGGGTCGAAAGGAATGAGATCGTTTAGGGCAGTGATCACGCCGTCTTGCCAGATGAAGGCGGCCTGGTCGGTCAAGAATTGGTTGTGGCAATAGCCAACAATTCGGTTCTGCAATCAATGTCTCTTGCTCTGGTAAATGTCGTGCCGGGAAGCGTGCCCAGGTCGGCCATTTGATTATCAGCCCAGAGGAAAGACCGCACGACAGTTGTTTTGCCATCATCTAGCACAACTGCTCCTTCACCGGTCACAAGACCGGTTTGATTGATTGCCTCGCCGATGCTTGTGAAGCCGCGGGGGATCGGCGGAAGCTCGG
>JACZXL010000096.1 GCA_022571635.1 Planctomycetota bacterium | reverse complement strand
CCGGCACCATCGACGCTGACTATCGCGGCCAGGTCATCGTGGCCCTGATCAATCTCGGCAAGCAACCGTTCGTCGTCGAGCCGAAGATGCGCATCGCTCAGATGGTCGTTGCGCCGGTCGAGCGCTGCGCCGTTGCGGAAGTTGAAGAGTTGGACGAAACGGTCCGCGGGACCGGCGGCTTCGGCAGCACCGGCGCTTGAACCGCCCGTACATCAACCAGCCCCCAACTCCATGCCGCTCGCGGCTTCGCGCACCGCAACGATCGGGCTTGGTCTCACTGTTTCTTCCTGCAGCAGTAGTTCCCAATACCCCACATCGTGCCACCGATCAAACTTCCACCCGACTCTTTCAAAGAGTGCGGCGCGTTTGAAGCCGAACGATTCGTGCAAGCGCACGCTCGCCTCGTTGGGTTGGGTGATCCCTGCTAACAGCGTGTGATAGCCCTGTGCCTTGAGCGTCGGCATCAGCCGACCGTACAGCGCCTTGCCGATGCCGTGGCCGTGGTGATCCGGATGCACATACACGGTCACTTCCGCGCTATAGATATAGGCGCATCGCCCCTTCCACGGAGTGGCCTTGGTGAAACCAACAATGGTGTTGTGGTCGTCCACTGCCACGAGATACGGGTACAGCTCGTGCGTCTCGCGCCATTCCGCCTGCCATGATTCCAACGTCTCCGGCTCAAGGGCAAAGTTGGCCGCGGTATTGATCGCCGCCCAATTGCTGATCGCAAGGATGGCGGACAGATCATCGAAATCAGCAAGACGGATTTCCGTCACCGATGTTCCCTTTTTACAGGAGTGTCAACGACTCTAAACTCGTCAACCCAATCGGTTCCTTCGTGTAGAACGGCTCGGCGGACGTGACGCCGATGCGGCTGCCGAGATATTCGTTGGCTGACTTGATCCACTCGACCACACGCCGGTTCCTCTGGGGCATCACGAACTGCGTCTCGTACGCCACGATCGACTGGCGCTTGCGGTCCTCGTATCCGGTGATGTCGAAAAGGAAATTGGGATCAGCCACCCAGCGCAAGTGCGTGCAGTAGTAGTAGAACAACCACTTGGGATAGATCGGCTCACCGGGCAGATCGATCTTCGTCAGCTTGGCATCGAATCGTGCGTCCTCGACGATGCGCGTCGTAGCCACGTGGTCGGGGTGGGCGTCCTGGAAATAAGGGGCGAACACGATCTGAGCTTGATGTTCACGAATCACGCCGGCAACCAAATGTCGCGATTCGATATTGTGCTCGAGCATACGGTTGGGCAGGTCCAGGAGGCGGCGCTTCACGCCGAGAATCTCGGCGGCCTTGGCGGCTTCGACGGCCCGCGTCTGCGGATCGCCGTGCGGCGTGGGCTCGCCATTGGTCATGTCCAGCAGCAACACATCGTGCCCCTGCTCGGTGAGCTTGGCGATCGTTCCGCCCATCCCCAGCTCCTGATCGTCAGGATGTGGGCCGACTACAAGGATGTTGGTCATAGCGTCGGATCATAAACGTTCAGGGAGCGTCGGGTCGAACCGGAGCCGGTGATCGTAGCGCGTCGAGTTTGGATTACCGTTGACCGAACTCGGATTCACCGTGTCGGGTTGACTGAGGCTCGCCGAGGTCCGCCAACAGCTCCTCAGCCAGCGTATTGACGTAAATGGCGAGAGCATCGGCCAGCTCGATCTGTCCGGTGGAGCCGGCGTGCTGCTGCTCGAGCGCGTATCGGCAGAGATTCGCCAACTCTGCGCGCCGCGAAACCATCCAGGCGTCGTCCGGAGGCGGATGCACCGATTGGCCGAGCACCGCCTGCGCGCCGTCGGGCAGACGATCCAGCGGCTCAGCGAGAATCTGCCCCAACCGGCCGGCGAGTTTACCCAGCGGCGCTTCGCGGTCGATACGCTCCAGTTGCAATCGCAGCGACTGGTCGTCTTCGTCGATGGCGGCGGTGGTTGCGAGCTTGAGCCGAGCCGGCAGATCGGCGACCGTCCGCGCGATCGAGTCCGCCCCTAATTCCCAGGCCGACCAGCGATCCAACGCCGGCGCTTCGCCCGTCAGACGAAGCAGCTCGACGACATCCGCCAGCGTCTGCGTCAATCGGTGCAGCAACAGCATCCGGTTCGCGGCTTTACTATCATCGTCGCCGTCGGCGAGGGCTTGGGCCCATTGTCTCCGACGTTCGTCGATGACTTGAACAAGTTGCTCGTGTCGCGCGCCGGTGGCCGTGATTACCTCACGATCCGCCCGGCGCAGACGGCGCTCAAACGGCAACGGATAGAACAGGTGCAGTTGTTGTTCCAGTCGGTCCAGCGCAAGCACGGCATCGGGTCGACGCGTCGGATCGAGCAGCCATCGACTCAGCTTTTCGATCTGTCCCTTGAGAAGTCCCGCTGAGCGCGGGGCGAGCAGGCTCAGGGTGTCGATCCAGTTCGGAAGTTCTTCGATCCGCTGAAGATCTTCCAGGTATTGCTTCTGATCGGCGAGCAGGGTGGTGAAAGCCGGGTCGGTCAGCGCCTCCGGATTGTCGGCGAAGGTCTGGAGCTGTTCGAGGAGCGCCCGCTCCGCAGCGCGGTAGCGATCGTCGAGCTTGCGCCGAACGATTCGCAGCTCTCTGGAAATCTGGGGCTTATCCAACTCCCGATAGGTAATCATGCGCTTCAGCACGGCGAGGATCGTTCCGGGATACGCCGGGGCCGCTTCGCCTGGCTCTTGAGCGGTTTGGACCAGCACCGCCAATATCGCGCCAATTGGTCGCACATCGATACGGCGCGGTGCGAGCGACGAGGCGCGATTGATGATGGTGCACAAAGTTACCAGGCGCTCCAGCCGTGCCTCGCCGCGCTCGCGCGTCTGTTTGTCCTTGAACAAGGCCACTGCGTCGTAGAGCTGATCTTGGAGTACGTCCTTGAACGCCTGATCCAACCAATCGGCGCCGGCGACCGTTTCAGTGAAGTCAAGCGTCCGTGACAGCAGCGATCGGTACGCCGCAACGCTCGGACGCAGCTCGGCGAAGGCTTCGCCTCGTTCCAGCATGGTGACGATCGCGGCTATTTCGTCACGCGTATCTTGCCGGATTGGTGCAGTGGCCAGGCGGGCGGCGATCTGCTCAAGCGTTTGGATCTTCTGCGGGCTCGACGTGTGTCGCTGATCCAACCCGGCCGCGATCATGGCCGGCGTGGGAGTCGTGGCCGCGGCCGGGATCCAGTGGTTTACGATCGGGCCCAACGTTGCCAGCCGTACAGCCGGAATCAATCCCGATATCAACGAGGCGATGATCCTGTCTAGCGCGGCAGGATCACTCACCGGCAAGTCAGCGGGTAGCACCAACGCCCGTTCGTTGAAACGGCGCAGGGCTACCGTTGCTTCATCGAATCGATTCTCAAGGCCCTGATCCGCCCCCCCTGATCCCGACTCCAGGCCGTGCCCGAGCGGAACGAGTCCGTTCAGGGCATGATCGAGTTCTTCCCGGCCACGGAACAGACGGTAACCGATCACGACGGCGAGGCTGCCGTCTGCCCCGGCGTGGTCGCCCTGTTCCAACAACTCGATGGCCAGGCGGCGCACGTTCATCGATGCTCTCAAGATGTCCTGCCTCAACGACTCGGCGCCGGATTCACGGTCGGCGAGGTCGAGCAGTTCCTCGCGGATGGTTCTGATACATTGCCCGGCATACGAGTTCAGGCCGAGCGTCGGAGGCGGGCCGGCCGGGTCGAGCGCTCGCGGCGCTGACGGCGCGACCCTAGCGCTCGCGGTTGCCACGAGGGTCAGCCCGATCGTCGCCGCGTTGAGCCAGCACCTGGGCATAGATCGTCTCCAGTTTCTTCACCATCTGCGCTGCGGCGAAGCGGTCTCGGCAGAATTCCCGGCCGCGCCGGCCCATCGCCGTGCGCTCCTTTGGATGATCCATCATCCACTGCACCGCATCGCGTAAGGTGGCCAGGTCGCCCGGCGGCACAAGTCGACCGACTTCGCCGTCGATGCACACTTCCTTGGCGCCATCTACATCATAGACAATGGTCGGCACGCCGCTGAGCAGCGCTTGCGGAACGGCTCGCGGCAACCCCTCACGGTAACTTGGATGAACGAGCACGTTCATCGCTCCGAGGCACGCTGGGATGCGCTGAGGTTCAACCAGGCCCGTGAGGACGACTTGCGACTCAAGCCCCAGACGTTGAATTCGTTTCATCAGCCGATCGCGCCACCAGCCGTCGCCGACCCACAAGAGCTTGAGGTTGGGATGTGTGTGCATCATCGGCGAAAGGGCGTCCAACAGATCGTCGTGCCCTTTCAGCTCGGCCAGACGCGCGATCGTTCCCAAGACGAAATCGTCCTTGGCCAAGCCGAGTTCAGTGCGCATCGCCTGCGGTGAGTGCTTCGGCTGAACAAACGGTTCGGTCTCGATCCCGGAATACACCGTGACGTATTGGTCACGCCGTCCGATCCTTGCCGTCAGGGCCTGGTCGCGCATCGCATCAGCGACACAAATAATGCGATGGCAACGCCGGGCGGCGAAGCGCTCCGAGGCGATGTAGATCGCGTTGCGCCACTTTGTCTGGTAGGGATGAAACGCCAGACCGTGGATCGTATGCACAACACACGGCACGCGCGCCTTCCATGCAGCGAGCCGCCCCAAGATACCGGCTTTGGATGAATGGGTATGGACAACGTCCGGTTGCCATTGTGCAATGATCCGCTTGAGATCAAAGTAACAACGCACGTCGCGTAGGGGCGACAGGTCTCGAACGAGGTTGGACGTCTCGATCGTTTCGATCCCGCCGTGTTGTTTGACGCGCTCAAGCAGTGATCCTTCCGGTCCGTAGATTGGGCCATAGACCAGACTCACCGTGTGTCCCGCGTCAGCTTGTCCTTCGCAAGAGAGCACGGTGTTCTCTTGCGATCCGCCAAGGATCAAGCGCGTGGAAATGTGCATGATGCGGAGGGGAGAGGCCATAGGCCTTGAGCCATGCGCCATGCGGGATGCGCCATGAGGGGTTGGAAATGCACGCGTCATTGTTCGAGAGATCGTATGAGTCCGTGGAGTAGACGCCGAACGTCGTCCACGATATTCATGATGGCATCCCAATCCCCGGCGAACGCGAGACGTTTGCAGATATCCGCTTGCGTGGAGAGCTCATACAGCGATCCTCTCGCCGTTCGCAGAAACCGAATGTAGTCTTGTCGGGCTCCTCGCCCCCAACCCTCGGCGATGTTCGATGGAACGCTCACGGCACATCTTCGCATCTGCGATATGAGGCCAAACCGCTCACTAGGAGACAGGTTGGCTGTTTCTCGATACACGCGCACCACAAGATCCATGCCTTTCTGCCACGTGATGAGATCCCGATACGACTTTATTTGTTCGACCAACGGAGCTTCCTTTTCAGTTTCCAAGGAACTCATGGCGCATGGCGCATGGCTCATGGCTCATGGCGCATCGCTCATGGCTCATCCCTCTCAGTACTTCACCCACATCAGGAACAGTCCCTCCGGCGGAAGCGTCGTTCCGGCGGCAGTGCGGTCGACGGCGGCAAGTATCTTCGGAATGTCCTCCGGCTCAAGTTTGCCGCGTCCGACCTCGACCAAGGTCCCGGCGATGATCCGCACCATGTTGTAAAGGAACCCGTCGCCGCTGACGTCGATTCGGCATCGGCGTCTTGTCAGAGCCGTCACCGTGCAATCGTGGATCGTCCGCACGGTACTTTCGCGGCCGTGGTTGAGCCGGGTGAAACTTGCAAAGTCGTGCTCGCCGATCAGATGACGGGCGGCGTCGTTCATCCTGGCTGGATCAAGTTGGTATCCGCTGAAGTAGAGCAACCTGCGATCGAACAGTGGGGGCAGATGACGGCCCCGATTCCCGTAGGCGATGCGATAGCGGTATCCCTTGGCCACGGCATCGCTGATCGGCGAGAAGTCGTCATCGACGATCGACGCCCGGCGGATCTGTACGTCGTCGGGCAGACGAGAGTTCACCGCCGCTGCCAGGCGCTTCGGCTCGATGGTCGAGTCACACGTGAAGGCAGCGACCTGCCCCCGTGCATGGACCCCGGCGTCGGTCCGGGAGGCGCCCGTTAGCGTAATCGGCTCACGAACCACTTCACAAACCGCTGTCTCAAGCACGCCCTGCACGGTGCGCAACGGCTCCTCGCCCGGCTGGTGCTGCTGCTGCCAGCCGTGAAAATCAGTCCCCTCGTACGCCACGGTGAGCTTGTAGCGAGGCATAGAGGGGATAGTACGATCAGGACAGCCGGCGTGGTTCGCCGGGCGTGAGCTTTCCTGCATCACGCTCAACAGAACTGGCCGATATCATGGCAACTCTGTGGAGTTGTCCGTAGAGAGCTGTCCGTACCGATCGTTGTTGAACGAACCAGAGAAAGCCGGATAGCGATGACCGACGGTGGTGACACGCAAATGGGCGAGCTCGGCCGCATTCTCACCGCGCTGGTCGAGGCCGGGGTCGATTTCGTCGTTTGCGGCGGGATCGCCTGTGTGATGCACGGCATATCACGAGTTACGAATGACCTGGATATCTGCGTGCGAATGGACGAGCAGAATCTGGGCCGACTCGTCGAAGCGGTTCAGCGATTTGGGTTGCAGCCGCGGATTCCCGAGCCGATCGAAGCTCTGCTGGATCCACAGAAGCGGCGTGAGTGGGTCGAAAAGAAAAACGCCAAGGTATTCACGCTCGTCTCTTTGAACACCGTGCTACAGATTGACGTAATGCTTGAGTATCCCGTTGCGTATACTGAGTTGGCCCGAGAAGCGACGGTCCTCCGGGCAGGTGACTTGACCTTCCGTATCTCGTCGAAGGAACACCTGATCGCGGCGAAGCAGCAGGTGCAGCCGCCTCGGAAGACCGATCTCCGCGATATCGAAGACCTACGAGAGCTCATCGAACGTGAACGATCATCAAGCTGAAAGTTGGACCGGCGTTGACGCGGAGTTCGATGGCCACTTGGCCAAGCCGATCTTGCAGATGACGGTCGCCGAACGCTTGGAGTGGGCGTGGCAGATGATGGTGCTGCAAGATATGGCGAACAAGCGCCGTGCCGCACACCCCAACCTACCGACGGACCCCGAAGCGCGTCGATGATTCGCACCTGTTCAGGTATCAAATCACCGTGCGCAACGGCTCCTCGCCCGGCTGGTGCTGCTGCTGCCAGCCGTGGAAGTCAGTCCCCTCGTACGCCACGGTAAGTTTGTAGCGAGGCATAGAGGGGATAGTACGATCATCGACGAGGCGGAGGTTCGACGTGCGGCGGCTCATCTTGGACCAATTCGTCCGGCAGCTTAAGCCCGCATTCGCTGCAGCGCGGCGACACCAGATGCCTGAGCGTGTGATCACATCGAGGGCAACGAGGCTCGGCGATGGGCACGATCCACTTCGATAACGGTCGGGCGAACAGTACGCACGCGCCGGATATCAATAACAAGATCGCAATAGTCGTGATTCTGCCTGCATAGTAAATCAGGTCGAGAAAGTCACCATCACTGAATCCCTCGCCGAGCCAGGAGACAAGCGGAACAGGTATCCACAACGCGAAGAAGAGACTTGTGCCGCGCAGAATGCTCACGACGGTCGATCGTCGCTTCATGATGTCGCCCGGTGATGGAATCAAAGCTGCTACCTGTTTACATAAGACCAGAAAAGTTAGATCTCGAATAATCCCCGCTGAGGGACCATGCCTTTTTCGTGGAAGTACCCCATCGCCTCTTCGACGCTTGAGAAGATCTTCGTCGCGGTTTCGGTGATGAACGGCGACGGCGTCTTCTTCGGTTTCCACACGACGTAGACTTCCTTGGTGTGCTCGAATGCGTGCTGGAGTTCGCGCTCTACGCCGCTGGAGAGGGCCGGCATGCCCCCGGGGAGCTCGGGGATGTAGGAGCAGATCATGTCCGACTGATCGATGAGCTTGAAGTCGCGCATGTAGATCTGCCCGTCGATATCGCCGGCGATATCAAGCACTTCGCGCACGGACACGCGAATACACGGTTCGTCATCGGTTCGCGCGCCGAAGGTGTGAGGCTCGACCTCCACCCAGTCTTGGCCCTGTTGCGCGGCGGCAATCGCCCGCTCCAGCAGTAGTTTCTCGTCCACGTCGCCGGGATCAAAGGCGATGAAATGCTCGGCCAAACCGGCTCGGAACTGGTCGATCTTGGCCAGGATTTCGGGCATATCCATCACGTGGCTCATGGGAAAACTTGGATACACCTTGGGAATATCCGGGCGCGTGATGAGCCGAAGGCACGTCTCGATCGTTTCGCGCTGCCGGCCGCGGCTGAGAATGTAGAACCCGTGCGGGCATCCGACGGCTTGGGCGAGCAGTTCAGTGGCCAGGATTTCCTCTTCGCGCCACACCATGCAATCCTTGAGCGTGGCGTCGATGTCGTGCTCGGCGTGCAGTCGATGATGGACCGTTTCCACATTGTCGACGAGGCAGATAAACATGTCCGGCTCGAACAGCTGGATCTGATCGAAGTCGAATGCGGAGAACAGTCCGTGCCGCCAGCGGAACGTCGCGTGCGTGTTGATGATTACGTTGGGATGCTCATTGGCCGGAGCGGTCTGGGCGATGATGTCCTTGAAGACGGCGCGGCGAAGGGCGTTGAGCCGGCTTAAGGGAAGATCGAGGATTCGGCCCGCGCGGATGTCCGGGGCCTCAGCGTACATCAGGTTGCCGATGTGAAACGTCTCGATATGACCGCCGCGACGGCCGGCAAGGTCGGCCACCGCATCGAGGTACGGCTTCTTGTGCATACCGATCTGGCCGGTGACGATTGTTCGCATAACGGTGATCTCGGCCGGGGCACGGTTGGTGACCGGCGGCAGAGTATATGGTTCGCGACGGATCGTCCGAAGCGCCAGGCAGCTCAAGTCAGGCTTTTTTGGCGGCTTGCCGCCCGAGGCGACGTGGACGAAATCGTCGCAGCCAGGCGGCCTTGGCCCGCGGTGCGTGTTTCCGATGCGTGCGGTGGCGACGCCACCATGCCAGACCCAGCATCAACGCTAGGATCACCAGGACCGCACCAATCAGTGACAAGACCAAATCGGCCGTTTTCAGCGTTCCCAACCCCTGAGCGATCGTATAGCCGAGCCCCAGTTGCAGCGGTACTGTCGCCAGGCAGCTTGCGCTTTCCGCCAGCGCGAACTTCCAGAATGGCAGATGCAAGACGCCGGAAGCTGCAATCGCCGGCGTGCGGCTTCCGGGAATGAAGCGGGCCATCACCACGACCCAGACCCCGCGCCGTTCGATCTCGTGCTTTACCTCCAACAGCCGCCGGGGATGGACGATCCGCTTGAACCATCGCTTGTGCAGCAGCGGCGTGCCGAACTTTCGGCAAAGCCCGTACCACATGAAATCACTGAGTAGGACCCCGGCATAGGCCGCGACAGCGGTCTGAACGAGGTCGATCTTCCCGTGACCGACCAGGATCCCGGCCGGGATGATAACCACGTCCTCGCCTAGGGGGATACCGATCCCGGTCAGGAGCAGCGCCACGAACACCGCCCACGGACCGTAGTTGCTCAGAAGATTGGAGTAGACTTCTTCCATCGGCGGGCCCGCACGAACCCCATGCACTGTCAGTGTATTCTGAACCGGCCGGCCGTGACGATCAAGGTCGGGCAAGCCCGGTGAAGAACCAAGGTGAGACTCAGCTAGGGATAGAGCGGCTGGGCCGAGTCGTGTGCGCCCCGGACAGCTTCAAGGAGACGCTTTCGGCCCGGGCGGCGGCTTCGGCGATGGCCGCGGGTGTGGCCCGTGTCGATGAGGCGATCGTCTGCGATCAATGTCCCGTGGCGGATGGCGGGGAGGGGAGCCTTGATGCCCTTGTCAGCGCTACCAAGGGCACGATCCACCGTGCGATCGTCACGGGTCCACTCGGTCAGCCGATCGAGGCTCGCTACGGAATTGCCGGCGATCGAAGGACGGGCCTGGTCGAACTGGCCGAAGCCTCCGGGCTGGCCCTGGTTGCGCCTGATCGTCGAGACCCTACGCGCACCACGACGTTCGGCACCGGCGAGCTGATCGCAGCGGCCAGGGATCGCGGGTGTGAGACAATTGTCCTGTGTATCGGAGGCAGCGGCACCGTTGACGGCGGCGTTGGCATCGCCCAGGCGCTCGGTGCGAAGTTCTTCGACCCCAGCGGGCGCCGCCTCGACGCGCCCCTGTCCGGCGGACGCCTTCTTGAGATCGCGTCCTACGAACCGCCGGCTTCAGTGCCGAAGATCAACGTCGCCTGCGATGTGACGAACCCGCTGTGTGGTCCTGATGGCGCGGCCGTCGTCTATGGTCCCCAAAAAGGCGCGACCGCCCAACAGGTCCGACAGCTCGACGTCGCGCTGCGTCATTTGGCTTCCCTGACGACGGTCGATCCGAACCTGCCGGGGACGGGCGCCGCTGGGGGAGCCGGGTTCGCCCTGGCCGCGTTTTGCGGTGCGACGCTTCAGCGGGGCATCGATCTGATCCTCGAGGCAGTCCAGTTCACGCGACGATGTCAAGACGCCGATCTCGTTCTCACCGGGGAGGGGTGTCTGGACGCCCAGTCGCTGCACGGCAAAGCAACCATCGGTGTGGCCCGGGCCGCAACACAACTTGGTGTGCCGACCATCGCCATCGTCGGCCGGACCGGTCCCGGGGCCGATGCGTGTGTCGGGCCGGACAAGGGCGGGATGCTCGCGGGCGTGATAAATCTGAGCGATCGCTATGGGCTACAGCGTTCGATGACCCAGACGGCGACGCTGCTGACGGAGGCCACCGCCCAGGTCATTCGCAGCCGGCTGCGCTGAGTAGGCGGCCATACGCGAAAAACAGAGGCGGTCAATCGAGGGGGATGTGCGAGGAATCAGGTTCCGAAGAATCCGCCCTCGGCGACACCGCCCGGCCGCACTCCGTACACACCGCCGACACCCCCACCGGATACCCACACGCTGGACATTGCCCGTGCCGGCGCCGAGAATACCGACGCAGTGCGACAATAGGGGTCCAGACGCTCGCCGCCACGATCGCGAAGAACAGAGTGTTCACCGCAAAGCCCAACCAAAGCGGCCGCAAAGGTACCCGTCGATCAGGTGCGACCCCTAGCCAAGCCATAGTGTCCGGGAGTCTTAGGCCCTCACGGTAGATGCTCGATCTACCGGCGGCATGCTTACGGATGCTCCAATCGAGAGCGCGTAGTGGCCATCCTGCGGTAGCCGCTTGCGGATCCGTATAAGGAGACCACAAAGTCCATGGGTCGGTCCTCCCGGTCGATCCCAGGCGATCGTTATTCGCAGCGGGCGAGGCGACGTTAGATCGCATGGAGATTCCTGTGAAATACTCTGTATAGCCAAACCCACTAGCCGTGTCTACGTAGCCCGGTTGTCTTGCGGATCGACCCTTGGCCCCGCCAAGAACCTCCGGGGGGTGCTGTGAAGGTATTGCTGATGGATCTCTGCAAACTGGTGGCCATATCGCACACGCCCACGCGACGGCGACGTTGAGTACCGCGCCGAGGCCGAGGAAGAGTGCGACGATGAGCAGGCGACGCTTCACACTTGCATCATAGGTCAGCGAGCTGCGGCGTCCCCGTCAGCGGCTACGTCCGAACCGCGATTCTCGTCCCTTACGCGAACCATAACGTGTTCGCGCTTCGCATGGACCCGCTCGCTCGGGACGATGAAGGGTGCCACCGACAGCGACCGAAGGGAGTCGTCGGTGTCCGATCGCATAGGACCGAAACACACAGGTGGTCCTGCGTCACACATCCCGGCGCGCCGGGACGGCCTCGCTGTGCCTGGCACCCGCGTCCGAATCACCCCAACCCCCCAAAAACGACTCCCGACCCCTTTTGTGGGAATTGGAGGTGATGCGGA
>JACZXL010000095.1 GCA_022571635.1 Planctomycetota bacterium | reverse complement strand
CCGGCGCACCGTCAGGCAGGGCCTTCAATCCGACGATTCCTCTTACTGGACCCACATCCGGGAGAAGCAACTTCTCCAGTAATGCCCTGTCGTTCCATTTGCAACAGGCGATGTAGAGGACCCGGCCTTCATTTGACGTGTCGCCCTTCAGGACTTCGTCCACGCGTACCCTGGTATACCGGCAGAACACACCATCCCGCACCTTCGACACGCGGCTGTCGAGCTTGGTGACAAGAAGGATTGCGTCAAACTCGTCAACGCGATCGTACAGAGGCTTCGGCAGCGCCGGCCGGCCCTGGGATACAGGCCGCGTTGGTTGGATCAGGTCCGGGACAAGGTCAATCCATCGAACGTCCACTGTCCGCGGACCGCGCGAACTGCGCGGCGTGCGCGTCGACTGCGGCAGGTTCATGACCTCGCGGCAGTTGGCCAGCGCTGCCGCCGCGAGCGTCGTGGCGATCAGGGGGTCGTCTTCCTTCATGAAGCTGTAGGGGTTTTTCCAGCTTCCGTCGGGCAGTTGCCGGGCGAGCAGTTCCTTAGCCATCATCGGCGCCCAGTCACGCTGCTTGCATCCTCCCCCGAGAGTCGTGACGCCAAGCAACCGGAAGGCGTGGGAGACACTCCAGCACCAGTAGTTGAGGGCGGCGTCGCGGTCCGGCGCGAGGGCCGGGTCAAAGGTGCCGGGGTTGGTCCGGGGGGAGAAGTTCAGCTCGAGCCAGGCCCGAGCCGCCAGGACGCGCGGGTGGTCGTGGGCAAGCCCGCAGCGAACCAGTGCCCTCACACCGTCGGCGGTCGGGCTGCCGTAGGAGTGGTAGCGCAATGCGCCGTTCCGGTCCGTTCCGGCCACCCCGGCCTTGTTCTGGACGCGGTTGGCGGTCGTGAAGAAGAACCCGCCGTCGTCGAATTGCGAATCGACCGGACCGCCCGTCTCAATGTAGTTCTGACATCGCTTGACAAAGACGAGTGCGTTCTCAATGGCCGGATCATCGACCCATACACCAGCCAGTCGCAGTGCCCCGATCGCAAACAGCGTGGACGAGAGGTCCGCATCGAAAGGTGGGCGCTCCGGCACCGCTCCTTGTGGCTTGTGCGGCGGACAGACCGAATACCCCCAGCCGCCGAAGGCAGCATCGATCCGATCCCATCCAAGCTGCTCCGTCAATTGATGTTCACGCAAGAAGGAAAGCCATGCGTCGCGTGCATCAACGAAACCTTCCATAGGCAGCCGACTCAAGGCGATCACTGAAAGCGATGCGGAATACACAGGGAAATCGGGCGCTCGGCCTTGAAGTTCGATCGTACCGTCATCGTTGACCCAACTGCGCAGGTACTCGGCGGCCCGTTGGATTGCCGCGAGCGCCTCGTCACTGGGTGGACCGAACATGAGTGTCTTCATCACCGGTGGCGTGAGCGTAATTCCATCGGTGAGCGTGCCATAGGTCTCCGATCGCCACGCTCCATCGGCGGACTGCTTCGAGAGTAGAAATCCAACGGCGGCGACATTCGCCTCGTCAATTCGCGTGCGAAGATCAGCCGTCACGTACGGTTGTTGCTCCGGCGGTAGCTGTTGCTGCTCACACCCGACGAAGATCAACACGATCACCGCACGTCGAACCAGTTTTCGGAGGGAGCCGTTAATTTGCATGGCGTGATGTTCTCATCGTCCAAGCGTGTGAGATCGGAGCCAAAGAAAGATCCCCTTTCCCAAGCAAAGGGGATCGATCACGGCATGGAAAGTCATCAAGCTGAGGGACGCCAATCAGTCAGCCTTGGTCAGCGCATCGGCGGGAACCGGCGTACGATCGACCATCAGCGACAGCAGGGCCGTCGAGGTGCAGAAGGTCTTGCCGGTGATGCAATGATGGCCGGACCAACTGCCATCGGCGTTCTGGATACGGTTGAGGTTCTGGGTGATCCCGCCGTCCCACTTGGCCCAATCGTCACCACCCTTGACGACGAGGCTCTCGCCAATGTTCATGTAGCTGAGGAACTCCTCGCCGCCGTTGGAGCCGAACCCGGCCATGAACTGCTTATCCTCCAGCCGGCCGACGATCGACTGTTGAATTTGCTGACGTGCGACTTCAGCGTCGGCGAAACGATCCAACTCGCGCTTCGCTTCGGCGCGCTTGTCGTCATCTGTTGAGTTCTTCGCGATCTCTTCTAGTTCATCCACGCGCTGGGCGTTCCGATTCGCCGAATCCTGAAGGGTGGAGAGATTGGCTGCGCCTGAATAGAGAGCCACTCCAGCCGAACCTCCCCCGGCAAATCCTGCCCCTGGCCCATCGACTTGCTTGCGCGCTTGCTCTTCACTCTTGGCCAGAATCTCCTCGTTCACTTCGAAGCCAGCCTGCGCCGCCCGGCTCAACCCCTTCGCTGCCATGGACTGCGCCAAGATCGGCGCCCAGCCTTGGTTACCCCACGTGCCGTCGTCCTTTTGGTTGATCTCGATTTTGTTGAGCACTTTGTCCAGCGCCGCAAAGAGTCGCTTCTCGCTCGCCTCATTCGGCATGTGGCCTTTGACCTCCGCGAGAACGATCGAGGCCATGAAGGTATCGATATGTGGTCCGAGCTTGCCCTGCACGCGCGTTCCGTGAACACTCGTGATGGACAGCGACGGTTCATCCGCCGCTTCGACCTGACTGAAAATGAAGTCAAGCCCGCGATGAACGGACTGTGCGTACGATCCCTCGCTCGGCGTGCTGCCGGAGCGAATCAGGGCGAGCACCGCGGCACAGGTATCGGCGACGTTGGGCTTGGCCGCCAGATTAGCCATGCCTTGGCCCATGTTCTGTGACTCCTCGCCTTGACCCCAGCCACCGTTGGCGTGTTGGTGCTGTACGAGCCACTCCAGGCCCAGCCTCACGTTCGGCGAGAGCGGCTTCGGCTGAACCGCTGTGACCCAACACTTGACGATCTTGGGCATCGGTTCCGTCTGCGGCTGTGTGGAGGGAATCGTATCCGCCTCCTGCGAGGTGATGGCGTACGTCAAGTCGCCGATAAGTGCGAGCATGAGCATTGAAAGAACGAAGGGAGCGTAGCGTTTCATGGTGAGAATCTCCTTGATTTGAATCGTTGCGTTTCCGTTGGTACATGGCACGTCGCGCTGGGCCGTCCACCGCCCATTGCCAGGTTTGAGCTGGCTTTTTCGAGAGGCGGCCGTTCCAGTCAATAGGACGACCCAAACGGCCCGGCGATCGTCACAGCCGTGTAACACCCGTCCGCCCACCCCGCGGTGAGACGGTCGTGAATCAGCGTCTCCCGAAGGATGAGTCCGATATGCCCTAGCCCGACTATCCAGGCAACGGCGAGCGAAGGCGACCGGCCAATGTCTCGAAAAACGCGGTTTGGCCGCATATCCTTGAGGTCGTTCGACATGAGGAGGGGAAGCGACGATATCCGGGAGGCCCGGTCGAACGAACGAGGAGAATGCTGCGTGGCCAGTCGGTTCGATGCAATTCGTGGCAACGGTAAAAGGCAGCCCGCGGTGCCGATCGATGCTGCGTTTACGATGGACTATTTTCACCGGCTGCGCTTTACGAGCGATGTGCTCGATCCGGCCAACCCCGTCCTTCGGGAGGTCCTGGCAAAGACCGAGGATTCGCCCGGCCGGCTCGTGGTTGTGGTCGATCAAGGCGTCGCCGAGGCTTGGCCCGGAATTTGCGAGCGCATTGACGACTACGTCACCGACGCTCTTGATTGGATGACGCTCGCCGTGCCGGTGCGCGTCGTCCCCGGCGGCGAGGCGTGCAAGAACGACTGGTCCGTGTACGAATCTGTAGCGCGGACGATCCATGATGCGGCGATCTGCCGACACTCGTACGTCCTGGTGATCGGCGGCGGGGCCGTGTTGGACGCGGTGGGATTTGCCGCAGCGACGGCCCATCGCGGTGTGCGGCTGGTACGCCTGCCCACCACGACCCTGGCGCAGGCAGACGGGGGCATCGGCGTGAAGAACGGCATCAACGCGTTCGGGAAGAAGAACTTCCTGGGCTGCTTCGCCGTGCCCTGGGCGGTCATCAACGACGAGAAGTTCCTGACCACGCTTACTGATCGTGACTGGCGATGTGGATTGAGCGAGGCGGTGAAGGTTGCCCTACTAAAGGACGCGAGCTTCTTCGACATTATTGAGTCGGCTGCGCCGCGATTGAAGGAGCGCGATCAAACCGCAATGCGGTCCATTGTGCGTCGATCCGCTGAACTGCACCTGCAACATATCGTGACCTGCGGGGACCCGTTCGAGATGCGCGGGGCCCGGCCGTTGGACTTCGGCCACTGGTCAGCCCACAAGCTGGAGCAGATGACCGATTTCTCCGTCAAGCACGGAGAGGCCGTCGCCATTGGTCTGGCCATCGATGTGTTGTACTCAGCCACGATGGGTAGGCTGCCCGGCTCCGAGGCTGAGCGCATCGTGCGGCTGCTCGAAGCGTTCGGGTTCAGCCTCTATCACACGGCCCTGAACGATCCTGCGCTCTTCGAAGGCCTCGAAGAGTTCCGCGAGCACCTGGGCGGCCAGTTGACGATCACGCTGCTCGACGGGATCGGCCGGCCGTTCGACGTCCACGAGATCGACCCGGCCCGGATGTCCGACGCGATCGCCCATCTAGCGACCGTCGCCGCACGACCGCTCTCCTGAGCTACCATACACCGAAGCGCCGCTGAATCACTGACCGGAGCATCGCATGAGCGCGACTCAACCGACCTGTCCGGCTTCGCGATCGAAGATCGTCGATCTGTACTTCATGGAGCACCGCGCCAAGCTGATCGACATCGCCGCGTTTCTTGATCGGTTGGACCGCGCCGGCAACGAGCCTGCTGAGGACGACTTTCGTATCGAGGCCTTCCGCCAGGCACTGGCCATCGTAAGCGACGACCAAGCACACCACACGAAGCGCATTCTGGATCTGTTCAGCGATCACTCGACGGAACCGCTCGCCTCGGCGGCGGGGATGAAAGGTGCATTCGGGACGTACCCCGGTCCACCGTCATCAGATCGCGAGGGCGGCGCATGATCTACATCGACCCCCACATCCACATGGTCTCGCGGACCACGGACGATTACGAACGCATGGCCCAGGCGGGTTGCATCGCCATCACCGAGCCTGCGTTCTGGGCCGGGTTCGATCGAAGTAGCGCCCAGGGGTTCTACGACTATTTCCGCCAACTCACGCAAGTCGAACCGAGCCGAGCTGCGCAATACGGCATCAAGCATTTCACGTGGTTATGTATCAACCCCAAGGAAGCGGAAGATCCCGGCTTCGCCCGCGAAGTGATGTCGATCATTCCCGAATTCCTCGAGCAACCCAACGTGCTCGGCATCGGCGAGATTGGCCTGAACAAGAACAGCCGCAACGAGCTGGAGATCTTCGAAGAGCACCTGGCCCTCGCCGCAGATCACAATCAGCTTATCCTCGTTCATACCCCACATCTGGAAGACAAGCTCAAGGGCACGAAGCTCATTATGGATGCGGTCAAGAACAACCGGCGCATCGATCCCGGCCGTGTGTTGATTGATCATGTCGAGGAGCACACCGTCCAGATCGTATTGGACCGGGGTTTCTGGGCCGGCATGACGCTTTACCCCGAGACGAAGTGCACGCCGCAGCGAGCGGCGGACATCGTGGAGATGCACGGGACCGAGCGATTGTGGATGAACTCGGCTGGCGATTGGGGCCCGAGCGATCCGCTGGCCGTGCCCAAAGCGCAGATCGAGATGCGGCGTCGAGGGCACACCGAGGCGACCATTTCGCAAATCTCCTTTGATAATCCAAAGACATTTCTCGGCCAGTGTCCGAAGTTCAGTATCGATGGACACTGAATCGCCCGCAGATCGCATGATCGGCTATTGCACGAACGTGCATGCCGGGGCGACGTTGGAGCAGACGAAGGCGAACCTCGAGGAATACGCGCTCGCCGTGAAACGCATCGTCTCCCCCGACGAACCGATGGGAATCGGGCTCTGGCTTTCGCGCCAATGTGTGAACGAACTGTTCAGCCAAGGAGCCGAGGGCTTGCCTCAACTTGGGCCGTGGCTTGATGATCATGGATTGATCCCGTTCACGTTCAACGGTTTCCCGTACGGCGATTTTCACGAGCGGGTCGTCAAGCATCGAGTGTACGAGCCTGATTGGAGTACGACGGATCGTCTTGGATATACACATGCGCTGGCGGCGGTACTCACCGAGATATCACCAGAGTTCTCGCACCGCAGCATTTCTACGCTTCCGTTGGGTTGGCCGAAAGGATCATCGTGGAATGATGATGTCGATGCGACGGTTGCGAACCTGCTTGGATTGACCAAGGAGCTTCGTCGGATCGCGGACACAACCGGCGTGTTCATCCATGTCGATCTTGAACCCGAGCCCGGATGTCTGCTGCAACGAAGTAACGACGTCGTGAAGTTCTTTCAGGATCACCTACTCCCGGCCGGTGACCGACTCGACCTGCCCGCCGAGGTTGTATGCGCCCACATCCGCGTGTGTCACGATATTTGCCACGCTGCGGTCATGTTTGAGAATCAAGCCGAAGCAATCGCGTGCTACGAGAATGCCGGCATACGAATCGGCAAGGTGCAGGTGTCCTCAGCCATTCGGATCCCGTTCGATGCGATGAGCGCTCCTGAGCGAACCGATGCCCTTCGTCAAGTACAGACCTTCGCCGAAGATCGTTATTTGCATCAAACGATGATACGACGGCCAGATGGCGACATGGATTTCTACGAAGATCTACCGCTGGCGATCGCATCAATCGAAGACGATCACCCTGTCGGGGAGTGGCGCATCCATTTCCACATGCCGATCTTTCTCGATCGCTTCGGCTTGATCGAGACGACGCAGGATCAGATTGGTCAATGCCTACAAGCAATCAAGCCCGAAGACGACGTACTTCATTTTGAAGTTGAGACCTACGCATGGGATGTCCTGCCCAAGGAGCTGCGAACGGATGATCTAGCCGAGGGGATCGCCCGCGAAATCCTGTGGCTCAATGATCGATTCGCAGATAGGGACACCCAATGAACGCGGCGCGCAAAACCGTCCGCGCGTATGTCGAGTTGGCGCGGCTCTCCAACATCCCGACGTGCTTCAGTAACGTACTGGTGGGGTGTGCGATCGGCGGACTCAGCGGCTGGTCCGAGTGGAAAACGATCGCCGGCATGACCATCGCCATCGGCTTGCTGTACATCGCAGGCATGGCGCTCAACGACGCGCTCGACCACACCTTCGATCGAAAGCAACGTCCCAGTCGCCCCATTCCCTCCGGTCGCATTTCAATACGTGCTGCGTGCGTCTTCACGGTTATTTGCATGACGATGGCCATCGGTTTGATCACATTGATGGCGGCGCCCGCCCTTCTGCCTGGCTTGATGCTGGCCGTGACGATCATCGTCTACGATTTTCTCCACAAGAAGATCGCAGCGTCAGTCGTGCTGATGGGACTTTGCCGAGGGCTCGTGTATGTCACCGCCGCCGCCGCCGTGGCGCGGCCGATCGACTGGTCGATAACCATAATCTTCGTGGGCACAGTCACGATCTACATAAGCATCGTCACGCACATCGCCCGGTCGGAGGTCGCCCCCACCGCCGGGGCGCGGCGATGGTTGTCGATCATGCTTCCGTTCATCGCGTTGGCGCCCGCCGCGCTGGTTCACTCCGGGACATGGGTTCAGCCCGCTGCAACTGCACTGCTCGTTCTGTCCTGGCTCGTCCTTGCGGCTCGACACGCCCTCGCGCGACCGGCTCGCACCAAAAACGCCATCCTCAACTGGCTCTCGGGCATCTGCCTGATCGACGCGTTCTATCTCACGCTCCTTGATCAACCGACCTTCGCGGTGGCGGCGCTTGGCTGCTTCGTCCTGACCGCGATCGGACATCGGTATATCCTTGGCACTTGATATGGCGCATCCCACCGTCGTCATCAACCTAGCCGGACTGAGCAGCTCGCTCATCGGCGAAGCGTCGCCAACTATCTCTTCCTTCATCAAGGGCGGGAAGATGTGTCGCCTCAAGCCGGTGCTCCCCGCCGTGACGTGCTCGGTGCAGTCGAGCATGCTCACCGGCCTCACGCCGCGCGAACACGGCATCGTCGGCAACGGTTGGTACAACCACGATCTGGCTGAGATTCACTTCTGGAAACAATCCAACCACCTCGTTCACGGCGAAAAGGTGTGGGAGACGGCGCGACAGCGCGACCCGTCCGTTACGAGCTGCGTGATGTTCTGGTGGTATAACATGTACGCTTCTGCGGACTACGCCGTGACCCCGCGCCCAATCTACAAAGCCGACGGGCGCAAAATCCCGGACGTGTACACCAAACCCGCCGATCTGCGAACCCGCTTGCAACACGAGCTTGGGCCGTTCCCGTTGTTTCACTTCTGGGGGCCCGGGTCGTCCATCAAGTCCAGTCAATGGATCGCAGATGCGGCCATCCTTACTCACCAATGGCATCAGCCAACGCTGTCGTTGATCTACGTACCGCACCTTGATTACGGCCTCCAGAAGCTCGGCCCGGCTCATCCTGATATCCCGATCCACGTGCGCGAGATCGACGCCGCCGTCGGCAAACTTATCGACTACTTCGACGACCAAGGGGTTCGAGTCATTCTTCTCAGTGAGTACGGCATCGAGGCCGTCGACGATTCGGTTCACATCAACCGCGAGCTGCGCAAGGCGGGGCTGCTTCAGGTGCGCACCGAACAGGACCTTGAACTGCTTGACCCAGGCGCTAGCGACGCCTTCGCCGTAGCTGACCACCAGATCGCACATGTGTACGTCCACCCATCCGATCAACTTCAACGTGTAAAGTCGTTGTGTAACGAAATCGAAGGCGTTGACCTCGTCCTCGATCGCCGCGAGCAGAAAGCGCACGCAATCGATCATGAGCGGTCCGGTGATCTTGTGCTTGTCTCTGAATCACGGCGATGGTTCAGTTACGAGTATTGGCTCGATGATTCCCGCGCTCCTGATTTCGCGCGCACGGTCGATATTCATCGCAAGCCCGGCTATGACCCGTGTGAGTTGTTCGTTGACCCGAAGCTGAGCTTGCCGAAGCTGCGCATCGCATGGAAGTTGCTCCGTAAACGATTGGGCTTCCGCACGCTGATGGATGTGATACCCCTTGATCCTTCCCTCATCCGTGGTTCGCACGGTCGTGTTGATGTGCCGCCTGACTTCCAGCCGGTGCTGATCACCCAGCATGATCCAACTGACCGCGCCCAAGAGATACCTTGTCAGGCGGTGCGCGATATCATCCTCGAACATCTGTTTGAGGACTGACTAAAGGTCTGAATGTAAGGAGAGCCGGAATGCAACATGCGATCGAATCAATCGTGGACGGCTATGACCGAGGAGTCTTGACACGCCGGCAGCTCATCGGCCATCTTGTGGCCGTTGCCGCCGCGATGTCGGGAACGGCCGTTGCCTCACAAAGCGGCTCACCAGAGAGCACCTTCAAGGCGACCGGGCTCGATCATATCGCCCTTTCGGTCACGGACGTCGCGCGATCGCGCGCCTTCTACGAGAAGCACCTGGGACTAAAGGTTATGCGCGACGGAGGCGAGCAAAGTTGTTTTCTCCATTGCGGCAATAACTTCGTCGCACTGTTTCGATCGAAAGAGCCGGCAATGCATCACTATTGCTATGCGATCGACAACTACGAACCGGATACCGCCGTCGAAAAACTCAAGGCTGTGGGCTTGACGGTGAGGCGCGCACAGAACCGCGTGTACTTCGATGATCCCGACGGGCTGGAAGTCCAAGTTGCCGCGGCCCACGCCGGGTCCACCACGACCGCGCCCTAACCTCAACGCCCGGTACTCCGCTCCAACGGCTCGCCGCGCTCCCCTCTTGCGGTGCGTTTTACCGTGCGCGTAGCCAGATCGAAGCGTTGCCCCGGCGCGAGAAAATAGAACCGCCCTTCGGCTCCCATTGTCTCGTGATCGTATATCGCGACATACGATCGGCCGATGACCTCGAATTCATCGCCCTGCACGACGATGGCGGTGTCGTCATCAAGACCGATTCCCAGAAGCTCCGGCTTGGCGCGGATCACCTCGATCATGTCGAACTGTCGGTTTCGCGACAGCACGTGCTGATCGATCGCCGTGTTCTTCAAGTAGCCGAATCCCTGCTCGTGATCGCCCATCATTATCACGTTGGTCTTTGAGTCGCCGCGCACGAGGTACGATCCCTGAATGGTGGCCCCGGCCGACGAGCCGCCGATTACTCCGCCGCGATCCAGTACGCCACGCAACGCTTGCTCCGTCTTGGTCCCGAGGTACGCATCCGCCAACCGCCACTGACGCCCGCCGCCAAACCAGACACCCCCGGCTTCGGTGAGCGGCTGCACGAACGAATCGGAATTCGCCTCATCACGATCGCGCGTGTGAAGCACAGTCACGTTCTTTGCGCCGTACCCAGCCAGTCGCCTGGCGAAACTCTGTCCCGACGCGGCCGCGTTGTCGCCACCCATCGCCGTCGGAATCACGACAATGTTCGCGTCCGGTCCACCCGCAAGTTCGATGAACCGCTGGGCGATGCCCGGCGTGAGACCCCCGCCGACGATGACAAGGGAGCCGTTTGTCGGCCCAACTTCCTGCGCGGCGGTCGTGCTCGGACAGACCGCAGCGACGAAGGCCATAAAAACGCAAACGGCCAATGTCTTGGGCATCTTTATCATGTCATCAATGGTAGCCGATGCACGGCGAGGGGAGCCGCAGAAAAAGGGATGCGGGATGGGCCATGCGCCATGAGGCGGGAACAGTGCGTACGAATCTCGCCCGTTTCGCGGGTGACGCGCAGCGTCCCAAGAAGGGGGAAGAACCACAGATGAACACAGATAGCCGAACGGGTCGGGAGTTCGATCCGCGATAAGACCGATGGTTCCCTTCTTGCCGCCGCGGCGTTGGGAATGAAGTTGCAGCAGATATCAACCGCGAGGACGGACGCATGTCGCGCCTCGCCCGGCGATACCATCGCCGGCTTTACAGTGCCGGGAGTCTCCCGAACGCGAACGTGACGATGAAAACCTCGAACAGTTGAGCAGGTTCGGTCTTCTGGCTCAACTGCTCACCGGCTCACCGGCTCTCCTGCTCCACTGCTCTATTCGCCTACGGCGAATCGGGGTGACAGGATTTGAACCTGCGACCTCGTCGTCCCGAACGACGCGCTCTACCAAGCTGAGCTACACCCCGCTGAAGAAGGCATTAGGCATTAGGCATTAGGCATTGGGGCTTCGTCATCCAGACGGTTTTTCCAATTCCTAATGCCAAGTGCCTAGTGCCTAGTGCCAAGTGCCTACTCCTTATTCCAATGGGCGGAGCAGGATTCGAACCTGCGAAGGCGTAAGCCAGCGGGTTTACAGCCCGCCCCGATTGTCCACTCCGGCACCCGCCCCAGTTTTGGGGGGCGTACTCTATCGCCCCGGACGCCTTGCCTCAAGCGGCATGACTCAAGCCTCACGCCTCACGTCCGCCAAGAAGCCACCGGGGGGACTCGAACCCACAACCTGCGGTTTACAAAACCGCCGCTCTGCCAATTGAGCTACGGTGGCGACGTCAAAGAGCCTAGGTCGGCTCAGAGACCGGTGCAACTTGCGTTTGCCAGGAGCCAGTTCTGCGCAGACTTAGGTGATACCGGCCTGAGACGCGATCGGACCACGTCGAATCGCCACCGCCAGGAGCGTCACGTCGGCCGGGTTCACGCCCGCCAGACGCGCCGCCTGTCCCATCGTCCTGGGTCGAAATCTCGCGAGAACCTGAGCCGCCTCGGCCCGCAACCCCGGGATTGACTCAAAATCGATCCACGCGGGAATCGCTCGACCTTCGGCTTGGACCTGTCGCTTGATCTCGGCGCGTT
>JACZXL010000094.1 GCA_022571635.1 Planctomycetota bacterium | reverse complement strand
CCATCCACGTCGACGTACTGAAGGCGTAGCTGAGAGCCGGCTCACCGCACAGTCGTCCGGAAGGCCCAGCTGGAAGCGAAGGCCGGAGGGCCCAGACCCGATGATGCCGCCGAAGCCGGATGAGGAACGTCCGCCCGCCGCGCCCCTATCCCCAATTCCCGAGTAGGATCAGCAGATCAAATACGCCGACCGTACAATCACCATTGAGATCGGCGGGGCATTCCAAGGGGGTGTCGCAATCGGCGCATGGTCCCCACGCCCCAAGCAGAAGGAGTAGATCCACTACCCCGACGGTGGCGTCACAGTCCAGGTCGCCGGGGATCGGATCGAGGTTGAAAACGTAACTTCGCCCCGGGACCTCACTCCAACGGGGCGCCCCGACGAGGGCGGTGGTGCCGCTCGTGGCGACGCTCCGTCCGAAGAAATCCCCCCCCCCGCCGTTGGAAGCCGTCAGTTTGGCCACCTCCCGCCACCGGGCTGATGTCAACGCGACCGGCGGATCGCGGCGAAAGACGTGGGCCGCTCCCGCCTCGAATCCCATCGCACCGTCTGACGACGCTCCGATGACTGCCGTGGTCGCATCGGCGCTGATCGCAACCGACACGCCGAAGTGGGGATTGAACGGGCCAACCGGATCGCTCGCGATGAGCTTCATCTCGTGCTTCCAGTCGTTACCATTGTAGCGGAAGACGTAGGCGGCGCCGAGTTGATCGTCCTCGAGAGCGCCGATCAGAGCCGCGTCGTCGGCGAGGGACACCGACCAGCCGAACAAATCGCCGGCCTCGCCGTCGAACGCGGTCAATTGCGTTTCCTGGTTCCAGTTGTCCCCGTTGAACCGGAAGATGAACGCGGCGCCTGCCTGTGGGCCGCTCGCGTCATCGCCCGGCTCGCCGATGAGCGCCACGTTCTCTCGGATTGAGACACTGAAGCCGAAGGAGTCATTAAAATCTACATCAGCATCGGTGAGCTTGGTCTCTTCGATCCACTGCTTCGTCCGGGGCTCGTAGCGAAAGATATAGGCCGAGCCCGCTTCGCGTTCACCGTTGTTCTCATCATCCCGAGCGCCGAGGAGCGCGACGTTGCCGTCAATGGCCACTGACCAGGCGAACTTGTCGCCCGCCTCGCCGTCGGAAGCGATCAGTTGTTGTTCGAAGCGCCACTGACCAGCCTGGGCATCGTATCGGTACACGTAACCGGCGCCGCGACTGAACTCGGGCACGGCCGCGCCGGGCGCCCCCACGAGGATGACCTCGCCGTCGATGGCCACCCGTCCGAACTGATCGGCAACCTCCCCGTCCGGCGGTGTGAGCACCTGCTCCAAGACCCAATCTCCCGGCCCGCCCTCACCGCGCCGGAACACGTACACCGCCTCGATCACGGGATCGCCAACGACCGCCACGTCGCCGTCGATCGCGACGCCCCGGGCAAAGTCGTTGCCGCCGTCACCCCCCGGCGCCGTCAACCGCCCCGCTTCGCATTGGGCGAAGGTCGGCCGGACCATCGACAGGATCACCGCAGCCATACTAAACACTACGATGGAGCAGCGGTTCATGGTGTATTTTCTCATGGCGCATCGCTCATGGCTCATGGCAGGTCCTATCCCCAATTCCCAAGCAGGATCAGCAGGTCAGATACGCCGACCGTACAGTTCCCGTCGAGATCAGCGATGCACGCTTGGCAGTCATCACACGGCCCCCAGCTCACGAGCAGCGCGAGCAGGTCATCCGCTCCCACGCTGCCGTTGCAATCCAGGTCGCCGAGCGTCGGGTCCAGGTCGAAGATGTAGACAGTGCCGGGCGCGTTTTGAGGGGGAGCGCCGATGAAGGCGACGTCGCCGCTGACCGACAGCGACGCCCCGAAAGAGTCACCCGGTTCACCATCCGAGGCCGTGAGCTTGATCACTTCTTCCCAGCCTGTTCGGTTCTTGCGGAAGAGGTGGGCCGCCCCTGATTCGGCGCCGAGCGCGTAATCAAAGGGCGCGCCTATGAGAATCGTGTCGCCGCTGATGGAGCTCGACGATCCGAAGAACGGAAATGGTCCGACCGGGTCGGCGGCCGTCAGCTTGATCTCGTGGACCCATTGCGTGCCGGTGTCGCGGAACACGTAGGCAGAACCCGTCTGCCCGTTGTCTTGCGGCGCCGTAATGAGCGCCACGTTACCGAATAGCTTCACGGACCAGCCGAACCAGCCCGGTGGCTGGGCATCGAAGGCGTTGAGCTGCTGCTGGAACACCCACGCTCCACCGCCTAAAGGATCGTAACGGAAGATAAAAGCGGCCCCGGTCTGCAGACCGGCGTCATCGTTGCTATGAGCGCCGACAAGAGCGACATTGCCTTTGATAGACACGGATTGGCCGAACAGATCGAGAAACTCACCGTCAGGGTCGGTGAGCTTGGCCTCCTCGATCCACTGCTTGGTTTGGCGGTTGTAGCGAAAGACATAGGCCGAGCCCGCTTGGCTTTCGCCGTTGGGGTCATCGTCCCGAGCGCCGAAGAGCCCGACGTCCCCGTCAATGGCCACTGACCAGCCGAACTTATCGCCCGCCTCGCCGTCGGAAGCGGTCAGTGTGGCTTCGTGCTTCCACTGCCCCGATCCGGCCCGATCATAGCGGTAGATGTAGACGGCCCCGCTGTGGAACTCCGGAGTGTTTGCGTTCCGAGCACCCACTACGATGACATCCCGACTGATCCTGCACGCACCGAAGCCCTCATCCGGATCAGGCTCCGGGGACATCAGTACCGCTTCGAGCTGCCAATCTCCCGGTCCGTCAGGGCCGCGGCGGTAGACATACACCGCCCCGAGGGATGAATAGGCCTGGGAATCAGTCACGGTGGCCACATCGCCGGAGATCACAACGCCCGCGAAGCTGTCTTCTCTCTGGCCCTTGGGGCTGGTCAACTGCCCCGCTTCGCATTGGGCGAATGCGCGGGACGGGCCGACCAACGCGCCGCAGGCGACGAAACACAACAGGCTGCGGCTCAACACTGATTCAACCGGCATGGCGTCAAGGCCTCCCTATGTATGTCTATATGCCGAAAATCGTCCGATCTTGCGCAAAACGCGAAAAAGTTTTTCGGCGTCCACGGCACGCGCGGCGCCCGTATGTGCTAGCTCCTTGACCGCTAACGGTTTGTGCCTCATAGCTCCTCGCTGTTTCTATCCCTACGCCGCGAGCAGAATGATCAGATCCGCGGTACCGAGGGGCCCATCGCCGTTTGATCGGGGATCAGCTACACTGCTTTGTTCGCCGTTTCGCGGTCGCGTAGCTCAGTCGGTAGAGCAACCGCCTTTTAAGCGGTAGGTCCTGGGTTCGAGTCCCAGCGCGATCATTGGCCGAGCCCGCCGCCGGTCCCGGGAGAACTGATCCGCTTATGCTGGTGCTGCACGTCAATTGGGCTGAAGGGGCGCTGCGACTGTGGGGAGAGTCGTTGCCGGCCTACCTGCGCCGTGATGGAGACGGTTCGACGATCGCGCCGACCGACCACACGGCGCCGATACTTGCCCATGACTTCGCGCTGGGGGCGGCCCAACTCAAGGACGTGCTGCTGGAAGAGGCGTTGCTGGAGCCGAACGCGGCGGGGGAGGAGCGGATGATTCGCTTTTCACTGCCTGGTGACGATCGTGGACCGTGCCCCAGCAATCAGTTGGCCGGCATCCTCGGCCCCCTTAGTTCGCCCGCCGAGATGAGACTGCTCGAGTTGGAGGTTCCGACGCTTGAGTTGCGCAATGATTGCGCGTTGGCTGCGGCGCTTCGACTCGAGGACATCGGTCCGACTGACGCGGTGGAGTTCGGCCAATCGCTGCGCTATTGGATTGCGGTCGCGCGGTATGTGCTTGAGCTGATCGAGGACCAGCGTTTCATTCCCACGCTCGTCCAATCCCGAGGCGACGGCCTGCAGGCCGGATGGCAGCCCTGGCTGCACGACGAACCGGCCCGGACCCGCGTCGGCATCCTCCTGGCGACCATGCCTCCAATCGCCCGCGCCGCCTCGGATGCCAATCAAGGCGACCCGTGGCCGATCCTCGACGAAGCGCTGCGCACGCTGACCGACGCCACCGTTCGCTCAGCGCTGGTCGACGAGCGCTTCATTGAATCGATCGAGGATCGCGATGCGCGGTCCGATCCCCACGTCGCGTGGTGCGAAGGGTTGCTGGATCGCCGGCGGACCGTCGCTTCCCCTGACGGATCGGAGATCGACCTGTTGCGCGATGTGCGCAGCTGGATCGATCAGCTCGACGAAACGGGTCGCGGTCGCAGTGGGTTCCACCTGTGTTTCCGCCTCGAAGAACCGTGCCTCGACGATCGGGGCGATGATGCCGACGATGCGGACGCCTTTGCCGCCGGCGACGAGGCGAAATGGCGATTGAGTTTTCTGCTGCTGGCGGACGGCGAGCCGCAGGTCACGATTGAAGCCGCCCAAGTGTGGGCCGGCTCACCGACCACCCAAGGAATCGACGGACGCCGTCTGGATCGACCTCACGAGTTCCTGCTCGCGGAGTTGGGGCGGGCCAGCGGCATCTATCCGTTGATCGAAACGGCGCTATCCGACCCTCACCCCACGGGTATTGATCTTGCGACGCCGCAAGCGGTGCAGTTTTTGCGCGAGCACCGTCCAGTGCTCCAGGACAGTGGCTTCAAGGTGATCGTTCCACAATGGTGGGATCGGCGGACGGGCAGACTCGGCGTGCGCCTCCAGCTTGAGACGGAGTCATTGGGACCGGGCGATTCGGGTGCATCGACGACGGCGACGAGCGCCTCGTTGGGGCTTGACAGTCTGGTGCGCTATCGGTGGCAGCTCGCGGTGGGTGAGCACGCCATGTCATTGGACCGCCTCCGCCAACTCGTTGAGCTCGGCTCTCCACTGGTGCGGATCGGATCTCAGTGGGTCGAGATCGGGGCGGATGATCTCGCCCGCGCCTCGGCGCTTCTGGAGAATGATCGCGGCGGGCAGGTCACGCTCGGCCGGGCCATCCGCATCGCCCACGGACTCGAAGACGCGACGCACGGCTTGCCGGTGGTTGGGACCGATACCACCGGGTGGGTTGGAGAGTTCTTCAACGATGAGCGCCGCGAGGACATGCCGCGGCTCGATCAGCCGAAGAAGTTCCTCGGGACGCTTCGGCCGTATCAGAAAATGGGGCTGAGTTGGCTGGCGTTCCTGGAACGATGCGGGCTCGGGGCATGTCTGGCTGATGATATGGGCCTTGGCAAGACGATCGAACTCATCGCGCTTCTGCTGCACGAGCGTCAAGATGTCGCGCAACGACCCGGGCCGACGCTGCTGGTCGTGCCCACGTCCGTGGTTGGCAACTGGTCGCGCGAGCTGGAGCGCTTCTCGCCGTCCTTATCGTTCCATATTCACCATGGCCCGGAACGCCTGTTGGGGCAGGAGTTCGCGCAGGTCGCCGCAGCCGCCGATGTCGTGATTACTACCTACGCGCTTGTGCCGCGCGACGTTGAATCGCTCGGCCAAGTGCAGTGGCACCGGGTCGTGCTCGATGAAGCGCAGTACATCAAAAATCCTCCGACAAGACAGGCGACCGCCATCCGCGCGCTTCGGGCGACACGTCGTATCGCGATGACCGGCACCCCGGTCGAGAACCGTCTCAGTGAGCTATGGTCGATCATGGAGTTCTGTAACCCCGGATTTTTGGGGTCAGCGGAGGAGTTTCGCCGGCGCTTTGCCGTGCCGATCGAGCGCCATCGCGACCAGCAACGGGCCGACGCCCTCCGCCGGATCGTCGGGCCCTTCGTCCTTCGCCGATTGAAGTCGGACCCGAACGTCATCACGGATCTTCCCGCCTGTGTCGAGACCAAGGAGTTCGCGACGTTAGTCCCCGAGCAAGCGGCGCTATACCAGGCCGTCGTCGATCGGATGCTCACCTCGGTTGACGAGGCCGAGGGAATCCAGCGTCGGGGATTGATCCTGGCCACTCTGACCAAGCTCAAACAGATCTGCAATCATCCCGCTAATCTGCCCAGTGACGATCGGTATCCCGATTGGGCTGGGCCCACAGATGGCCAGACGGACGCTAAGGATCATCGTTCGCTGTCGAGCCGATCCGGCAAATGCGCCCGCCTCATCCATATGCTGGAGGAAGTCCTTGCCGCCGGCGATCGGGCGCTGCTGTTCACGCAGTACCGCCGCATGGGAAACCTGCTCGAAGCGATGATTCGCCATGACCTGGACTGCGAGGTGCTCTACCTGCACGGCGGCACGCCGCACCGGAAGCGCCAGTTGCTCGTCGATCGCTTTCAAGCCGCCAGCATCGGGCCGGCCGTGTTTATCCTTTCCCTCAAGGCCGGCGGCGTTGGCCTGAACCTCACGGCTGCCAACCACGTCTTTCATTTCGATCGATGGTGGAACCCGGCCGTGGAGAAGCAGGCCACCGACCGCGCCTTTCGCATCGGACAGACCCGCACGGTTCACGTGCATAAATTCGTCTGCGTCGGCACGCTTGAGGAGCAGATCGATCAAATGATCGAGAAGAAGGCCGAGCTGGCGGAGAACATCCTCGGCTCCGGCGAGCGGTGGCTCACAGAGCTCTCCACCGAACAGCTGCGCGACGCGCTGAGGCTGCGGCACTCGGCCCTGGAGGTTCAGACATGACGTTTATCCCCGGCCAGCCGTCGCCTCGCCCCGTCTTATCGCCGCGCCGCGTGCGCAACGGCATCAAGCTCCGCGGCTCCGACGGTCCGCACCCGCGATCGTGGCTGGCCGAGCGCTGGCTCGAGCTCGGCGACCGACTTGTACCCGTGGACGATCGCTTGCAAGGTCGTGAATACGCCCGCGCCGGCCAGACGATCTCGCTTCAGATCGGCCCCGGCCGGATCGACGCCGAGATCCAGGGCCGGGCCGCTCAGCCTTATGCGACTTGTCTTCGCATCCCCGTGCTTGATGATCAGCAATGGCGGCGCGTCATTGACGCCATGGCCGACGAGGCGGTGTATGCCGCCAAACTTCTGGCCGGGGAGCTTCCGCCCACCGTCGCCGCGCTATTTACCTCGCTCGATCTGGAACTGCTGCCGCCGATCGAATCCGTCGAGGTCGAATGTACTTGCCCGCACAAAGGTCCCTGCAAACACGCGGCGGCGATCTGGTATCTGCTCACCGAGCGCGTAGATAATGCCCCGCTTCTGATCTTCACCCTGCGCGGTCTGCCCAGCGACGAACTTCTCGAGCGGCTTGTCCGGGCCCGCGCGATCCAAAGCCACGGCCAGGCGGCGGCCCATGCCGACCCCATGCTCGCTGAAGTGCAGATCGCCGTCCCGCCGCTGGAACAATGCCTCGATACGTTCTGGCGGCCCGGGCCCCAATTGGCTGAATTGCAACACATGCCTCCGCCGCAGCATGCGCCCCATGCGCTGCTGCGCCGGCTCGGTCCGTCGCCGCTCGGTGGAAAGTTCCCGTTGGTCGGACTGCTCGCCAGCGTGTACGACACGGTCTCCCAGGCCGCAATTCGCCTTCGCGACCAGGCCGAGCGCATCGACGACGAAGACGTGGCGTAGCCGCGTCCCGCTGGCCGCTTGCGGCTTCGCGCGACAATCCTGCTGTGATGGAGTTATCCGCAAGTACCCCAGCCTGCCGGCCGGTTCGGGTTATGCGGGCCGAAGGTCTGAAAACTCGCATCGCAATGCCCGAGAAGAAGCAACTCGGCTGATTCAATGGCCGATAGCATTCCGGCCAGGAAGACGAAGTGCACGGACGGAGGGTGTTGGTCATGGAAAAATCCCGAGCCACCGCGGACCGAGTTCGGCCGATCCTGCAGGCGATGGAGCGCTCAATTGAGACGGCTCGTCGCCGGCGTCTGCATGGCTCGCAGCCGCAAGCGCCAGCCCAGGTCCCAGTCCCGCCCCAGCCCCAAGCCCAGCCCCAAGCCCAGCCCCAAGCCCAGCCGACGTTCCAGCCGCAGTTCCGGCCCCACCAGGCTCATCGTGATCATAGTCAGCCCCAGTCCCAGCCCCGGCCGGTGTCCTCGATACCTCGGGAAGGCGGGTCACCTGGCTCGGACTTGTACGATGATGAGACCGTTCCGCGTCGCAAGGCCCGTCCCAAGCGTCCCTCGCCCATTCTGCCGTCCTACGATGACCCCGATTATCGGGCACAGGCCGGCTAACCGTTACCAGCGCCAAAGCCTCCGTGAACCGCGCAGGGCGACCGGAACAACGTCGAGGTCGCCGGGATCGCCAAAGTCGACCGATCAGAGGACCGATTACATCCCCTGGAGGTGCACCATCTCGGGCGGTTGCTGACGAACCATGGTCCCGAGTGGATTGTGTAGGAGCACCCCAGCGATGTGGAACATCTTCAAGCGAACGGCAGGCGAGACGTTCGCAGCCGGCACATTGATCGAGCCCGCCGTGGAGCCGGCTGACGAATCGCAGCCGCCTCCTCACCGCAACATCATCGCCACCATCGACTTTATCGGTCCGGTCGCCGTGGCCACCCTTACGGTAACGGAGTTGACGCAGGACGAGGGCGTCGTCCAGCTCACCGAACTGCTGGATGACCTCGCCCAATCCGGCGCTAAGCACTTCGTGCTGGACGTGTGCAACGTGCAGCACATGGATTCGTCCTGCCTGGGGTGTCTGGTGGAGGCGCTCAACCGAATGGCGGCGGACGGCGGGCGGATCGCACTGGTGAATGCCGATCACAGCGTGGCGTATCTGTTCCGCATGACCCGCCTGGACCGCGTATTCCCCATCTGTTCCGACGTCATGGCTGCCCTGGACGCCATGGAGCGAGCAAGCGCCGAGGCTTGATTCGCGGCGCCCCCGGAAATAAAAACGACAGTTCGGCCGATCGTTGATTGGCGCACGCAAATGAGGGTGCCGGTCGTCGTGGCGCGCGCAGAAGAGGACTCAACGCAGAGGGGAAGGAAGGGATGAGCCATGAGGGATGAGGGATGAGCCATGTGCCATGAGGGAGGAGGTAAGCGTGGGGCGTCGGCAATCCCCCCGTTTAGCGGCCGCTCCCCGAGCGGCGCGGTTGTGGGCGCGGGGCACCTGGTTGACGCTACTGATCAATCAAACGGACCAAGTTCGACACTTCTTCTGATGTGAAGACGCCCTTGCGCTGTAAGGTTTTTACCAACGCTGCCACACAGATTTCAAGCTGTTGGTTTTCTTCCTGTAGCCTTCGTATGGCGTCATCTTGCGATTCGTCGAGATTACGCTGGGCCGCAAGCTCATGGCGAATCTTGCTAATGTCTTGTTCGGTGTCGGCTATATCGAGCCGGTTACCGATGTCGCCCAACAACAGTGTTCGTGCCCATCCCATCGTGTGCCTCCTGATCGGAAGTAGATGAATGTAAACCGGCCGCCTGCGCCGAGTCCGCCCCGGCGGATCCAACCGCCAAGGCTATTATCCATTTATCTTCGGGGGACGGGCGTTGTTCGTCAACTGCAGCCGCTGGTTAACTCGCTTTCTTCGGGCAAGAAAAGGGTCGCGGACGGTACGCGGTCGTGTGAAGGCAAGACTGTCCTATTGGGGCGGAAGGGATGAGCCATGGGGGAGGAGGTAAGCGTGGGGCGTCGGCAATCCCCCCGTTTAGCCGCCGCTCCCCGAGCGGCGAGGTGGTCGCAGCAGGACGTCGTGAAATACGCAGCCAAAGTTCGGTTCCAACACTCGCCAACTCGCCACTGCTCCTGTTAGACTGGTGAGTGGGCTGACCCCCCATTCTCAACCGGCCAGTGAATCGGAGGTTTGGTGGTATGGAAATTCTCCTATTGATCTTGTCAATGCTGGTCGCCATCGCCGCGGTGGGCGGATTGGTGTGGGCGCTTCTTTCCCTTCGGCAACTACGTTTACGATTCAAGCCTATATTGGATTTGGAGGCGGAGCAAGAGCGCGTTAAAGGTGCATTGCAAACGCTGACCAAAACGATAAAGGAACGTCGTAATGCTTGGCAATCGGAGTTCGAGGCGACATCGAGCGAACTCAGGGAACTCTCACGGCATTTGGATCATGTACGAGACCAAGCAAACCTTGAGTCCTGCGGGCTCTATACACCTCGATACGACTTTGCTACTTCCGAACGGTACAGAGGCCGTTTGGAAGGCGTACGCCAGCAGCAGAAACAGATGATTCGCGACAAGACTGCTGCCGTTTGTTCGACGGAATGGACGGTAGAAGGCAGCAAAGTCAAAGGCCGTCAGATGACTCAGCGACAACTGAAACTGCAACTGCGCGCGTTTAATGGCGAGTGCGACGCTGCCATTTCCAAGGTCAAATACAACAATGTGCTCGCCATCGAGGAACGACTCAAGAGAACCTTTGAAGCGCTCAACAAATTGGGCGAACCCAATCATTGCACGCTGACGCTAAATTATCTGGACCTGAAACTGCAAGAACTCTATCTCGCACACGAGTACCAGGAGCAAAAGCAGGAAGAAAAAGAAGAACAGCGCCGGATTCGAGAGCAGATGCGGGAAGAGGAGCGCGCTCGCAAGGAAATAGAGAAGGCACGCACTGACGCTGAACGGGACGAGACGCGTTATCAAGAAGCTCTTGAAAAGGCCCGAGCGGATATGCAGAGCGTCAGCGAAGCGAAACAAGCGAAGCTACAAGAGAAGATCGCAGCGCTTGAGGCCAGAATAGAGGAGGCACACGCAAACAAAGAGCGGGCGATCTCTCGCGCACAACTCACGAAATCAGGTCATGTGTATGTGATCTCGAATGTTGGCTCATTTGGCAGCGACATCTTCAAGATTGGGATGACTAGGCGACTTGAGCCTCTGGATCGAGTGAAGGAACTAGGCGACGCCTCGGTGCCATTCCCGTTTGATATTCACGCAATGATCTATTCGGATAACGCCCCTGAAATGGAAGGCACACTCCATCGCCACTTCGAGAAGCACCGCGTGAATCTCGTCAATCACCGAAAAGAATTTTTCCATATTGCCGCAGTCGAACTTGAGGCAATCGTAAAGCAGCAAGGCGGCTCGATTGAATTTACGCTGATTGCCGAGGCCGAAGAATATCACAAGACCATGCTAATGCGCGATCAAGGCGAGGAAGAGGTAGTCGAGGATACCGTGGAAATCGAAATCACGGCTACGACCAAGCGGCTTGAGGATCGTATGAAGGGCTGGCATGAGAAACCGGCCTTGAGCTAGAAGGTGAAGAGACCATGTTAAGAAGACGGGACCGGTTCGCCGAACTCCAACAAAGCCAAATGTGGGTTCATGTGGCGGTCTGAATTGCCACGTTGAGGCACATGCCGACATTGGCCGACGCGTCGATGAGCCACGGGCCGAGGATTGGGCCGGGCTTGATGCGCAACCAGTCGGTGAACAGGCCGCTGGATGGGGAGAGGGGCTTTGAAGAACGCGTCAAGGGATGTGGAGCGAGCCGCCGCGTCCTCGCGAGCGGGCTCGGACGAATTGCGCAGGGGGATTGAAAGAAGAAACCCACGGATTGCTATCCGTGGGCGTCGCAGGGGTTGACCCGATGGAGGCTGCGGAGCGTTAGTCATCAAGCAACGGGTCGTAGACATCGTCGACGGTGAATTGGGTGGCGCCGGTGCAGATGCACAAGAATGCGTCGTCGGCGGCTTGGCGGCCGTGGGGGTGATCGAAGTCGGCGGAGAAAATGTTGTCCTTGATGGCGCGATCACTGCCAGACGATTGATACGCGGTGAGCTGGGGGTAGAACGTCCGTAGTGTTTCAGCGTGATTGTCCGCGAAGGCGATGGTGCCGATCCATTGGTCGTATGGCTTGGAGAAACGATACGTGGGTGAGCGGTGGTACTCGGCGGGATCGAGGTTGGTGACGTCCGGCCCGCGTGTGCCAAGGATCGGCACGTCGGATGGTGACTTTGCCAATTGAAGTGCATTGCGTCGGTCGCCGACGGCTGCG
>JACZXL010000332.1 GCA_022571635.1 Planctomycetota bacterium | reverse complement strand
GTCGCGAAGTTTAGAGAAGTCTCTTGCCCGTGGGACCTCGATGACGACGGCGAGGTGGGCGTGAGGGATCTGCTCGTCTTGCTGGGCGCATGGGGGCCGAACAAGGGGCATCCGGCTGACTTCGACGGCGACGGCGCCGTTGGCGTGAAGGATCTGCTCGAGCTGCTGGGCAGCTGGGGCAAGTGTCCGTAGAAGATGGCATCGCGGCATCATGGCATCGTGGCTCAAGGGTAGAAGAAGGCACGAAGGGGAGAAAGAAGAGGGATGAGGAAGAGCGCCATAGGTGGCCCGATTGAATCGGGACAGGTGGAATCGGGACGTTTACTCGTTGTCGCCGTGGTCGTGCCGGCGGTGGTCATGAGCGGTCGGTGCGCCGATGCCGAGTCCGGGACGGTGCCGTCACACCAGAAGATCAGCGACACCGAGGGCAGCTTCACCGGCACGCTGGCTGATAACGATCGGTCCGCCTACTCGGTGGCCTCACTGGGTGACCTCGACGGCGACGGCGTGGGTGACCCGGCCGACCTCGGTATCCTTCTCGCCGACTTCGGCTGCGGCCGCTGAGCGACCAACTCGCCACGTGCGGTTGCGGGTCCACGCTTGATCAACGACACCCCCCCGCCGAACGGAGCGCCGACCGGCCAAACGCGAGGAAGTGTCTGCTTATATACCGAGCCGTACGGCGTGGCGACAGAAAGACCCCGACATTGAAGCGGTGCGATCTTCTGTTGCGGGCCAGACGGACCGAAATTAAATGTGGCGGGCGATAAAATTTTCTGATTTGGCAACAGGACTGGGCGGCCGGTGCGTCTACCCCTGTAAAGCAACTGCGCCCACGAGAACACGTCTGCTCGCGCGTCGTTCCCACTCACGCCCTGGCCCTTGAACGCGGCGGTCCGCCGCAGCGGGACTGTCATGCGCCGTCCACGCCATTCGTCGCCGGGCACACGAAGCGAGCTTGAGCCGAGAACCGAGCCAAAGGAGACACAGATGAAGGATCGCACTAGCACTAGACAGATGAAAAATCGCACTGGAAAGCTAACGGCATTGGGATTCTTGGGAGCCGGCTTGGTCGCGGGCTCGTGGGTTCAGAGCGCTCAGGCCGGCGACATTCTGGTCGCCGATTGTCTCGGGCATAAGGTGAATCGTGTGGACGAGAACGGCAACTTCCTCAGCCAGTTCGTTCCAGTAAACGGCGGCGGGCTGGCCTTTCCGCACAACATGATCTGGGGACCGGACCGCAACAACGACGGACGCGAGGACGTTTACATCATGGGATTGCAGAGCGCAGCTGTCCATCTTTACGATGGCGTAACGGGCGAGCCGATCAACGGCGGAGTCTTCGCCGCCGGGTTCATGAACAGCGCGGTTGATCTGGATTTCGGCCCGGACCGCAACGGCGACGGTGTGCCCGACCTCTATGTGCTCAATAACGGCGGCAGCAATCGGGTTGTGTGGTACGACGGGATCACCGGAGCTTTCCAAGGGGTGTTCATCAACGCGAATAACGGTGGAAATTACAACAGCGCGGAGTTCATGGTCTTCGGCCCGGACGTGACCAAGGACGGTGTGCCCGAGTTGTACGGCACCAGCGCGGCCAACGGCATCGTGTTTCGGTTCAACGGCGCGACCGGTCAGTACATTGATCAATTCGTCGGCCACGGGGCGGCGGGGCTCATCGGCGGACGCGACCTGATTTTTCACACCGACGGCAAGCTGTACGTTGCCAACGGCGCCGGCAACAGCATCGTGCGATTCAACGGGCAAACAGGACTGGACGGTGAGGTCTTCGTCGCCGTCGGCAGCGGCGGTTTGAGCAACCCGCACGGGTTTGCCTTCGGCCCCGACGACAATGGCGACGGCGAGGCGGATCTGTACGTCGCCAGCCAGGCGAACGCGTCGGTGATTCTCTATGACGGCGTCACGGGTGATCTGATCAGGGTCTTGGTTCAACCCGGCTCGGGCGGTCTGTTGGCGGCCGCGTCCGTGCTGTTCCTCGACGAGCCATGCCCGGCGGACTTCGACGACAGCGGCGACGTTGGCGTGAAGGATCTGCTCTTCTTGCTGGGCGCCTGGGGGCCATGCCCGAAAAAGGGAGATTGTCTCGCCGACTTCGATGACAGCGGCGACATTGGCGTCAAGGATCTGCTCTTCTTGCTGGGCGCCTGGGGGCCGTGCCCCTAAAGAAGGCACGAAGGCATCGAGGCATCAAGGCATTGAGGGGGAAAGAGAAGGCACTAGGCATTTGGCATTTGGCACTAGGGAAGACCTCAATCGCCGTGTTTCGCCGGCGGGCTTGACTCGCCGTAGCGACCGGAGCAACGTGCCGTTTCCATGAAGATGACATCATGGCATCAAGGCATCAAGGGGGAAGAAGAAGGCATTAGGTATTTGGCACTAGGAAGACAATGGCGACCGTTTATTGAGTCCTGTGTTGGTAATGTTCGACGAGGTCACTCGTACCAGCCGCGGATGCATATCCGCGGGCGCCCGCACATATTCATGTGCGGCTAGCAAAGATACGGGTGGACTGAAGGCAGTCATCGAACATTGCATTCGCAGGCTTCAATAGCCCCGCCGGCCGCGGCGGGCGGATTTTAACGAATGCCCAGCAGCGCATTCTTCGCCGCGCGGCAAGCGGCGAAGGGTGGTTGACCGTTAGCGGCACAGTTCGAGGTAGGTGTCGAAGAACTCGCCGAGCTCGGCTTGGAACCGGTCGCCGAGGGTGAGGCCGGTGATTTCGGCGATGAGGGAGTCGCCGTGTTCGAGGTTGACGCAGCGCCCGCCGCCGGCCTCAGCGATCTGTGGGAAGTGCTTGACGTCCTTGCCGTCGGCCTGGATCACGTGGGTGGTGAGTTGGATTTCGGCGCCGCGCTTAGCGAGCGAGATGCACAGCGTCCCCGTGCCGACGCGCGGTGGGGCGTCGCCGATGAGCACCAGCACCTTGGTGTGACTGGGCAACCAACTGAATCGGGCATAGGCGATGCGCAGCGCGGGATACACCGACTCGGGCGTATCTCCGCCTCCCGCGGCGGTGAGGCTCCACAACCGCCGGCGGGCTTCGTTGATGTCGTGGGTGAAGTCCCAGGCTTTGGTCTCGAACTCGTCGCGCCGATCTCGATACCCCACGATCCCGACGCGTAA
>JACZXL010000002.1 GCA_022571635.1 Planctomycetota bacterium | reverse complement strand
GCGCGGAGCGCGTTGTGCGCGCTTCCGTGATCTACGCCCTGTGCTGTTCAGCGCACGGTGGCTCGGTGGTTCATGCCAAGGGGGTCCGCATCCGCGGCGCTCGGATCGAGGGGATGCTCGACTTCCAGGACGCCGTGCTCCAGGTGCCGCTGCACCTCCTTCACTGCTTCATCGGCGAGCCGATGTGGTTTGAACGGGCTCGTCTGCCTGTGTTATTCCTCACCGGGAGCTACACGCACGGGATTCGGGCAGATGGGCTTTATGCGAAGGAAGTAGTTCTCAACAACGGCTTCTGTGCAAAGGGGGAGGTCCGGCTTCTCAATGCCACGATCGCCGGCAACCTCGAGTGCACAGGCGGGACGTTTGACAACCCTGAAGGTGATGCGCTCTCCGCCGATGGCCTCGATTGCAAGGGGGCCGTGTTTCTCCGAGACGGCTTCTCTGCAAAGGGGGAGGTCCGGCTTCTCGGCGCCACGATCGGCGGCAACCTCGAGTGCACAGGCGGGACGTTTGAGAACCCTGAAGGTGATGCGCTCTCCGCCGATCGCCTCGAGTGCAAGGGGTCTGTGTTTCTCCGCGACGGCTTCTCTGCAAAGGGGGAGGTCCGGCTTCTCGGCGCCACGATCGGCGGCGACCTCGAGTGCACAGGCTCGATCTTCGACGGCTCTCTGCGTCTCACTGGCGCCCGCGTCGCTACGCTTTGGGACGAGCGAGAGAGCTGGCCTGCGAGCGGTTGCCTCGATATTGACGGGTTTCACTACGACCGAATCGAGCCGGCGGACGTAAAGACACGGCTCGAGTGGCTCGGGAGAATGCCGGCCACTCCCTTCGCGCCGCAGCCCTACACGCAGCTCGCAACGGTGCTCCGCAGCCACGGAGGGGAAAGGGCAGCGAGCGAGATCCTCATGGCCAGGGAGAAGGCGCGCGCTCGACGCGGCCCCGATCCGTGGTGGCTCAAGGGCTGGATGCGACTCCTCGGCGTCACGATCGGCTACGGCTACCGGCCGGGGCGAGCCGTCTGGGTCCTTGTGGTTCTATGGCTCCTCGGCTGGCTCGTCTTCAGTTACGCCCACGCGCAGTGCCAGATCGTCGCGGCCCCGGACACCCAGCCGCTCACGTTTCACCCGTCGCTGTACTCGCTTGATGTGCTCGTCCCGGTGGTCAACCTTCAGGTCGAGAAGGACTGGACCGTGCTCGAGGGTTGGGTGTGGTGGTTCATGCGCGCGCAGATTGCGCTCGGCTGGGTCTTCAGCACGCTTGCGGTGCTCGGCTTTTCGGGGCTTGTGCGGAAAGATTGAGACCCCGTCTTGCTGCGAATCTCTCTCTACCAGCAAGGCACATGTTTGAAAGTACTTGAGTTGTTCGTGGACAGGCCGTCGAGGTGGGTGGTGGTTTGTGGTTAACCCCCGGTTTGTTCACCGGGCGCGAAATGTGAATTGTCTTGTCCACGTTGCCGGGCCGGACACTTTTGCAGCTTAGCGCCGGGACACGAGTGGTTCGCGGACCTCCGGGGTCGCTGCACCGTTCACGAATTGCCGCCCGACGCACTTGGTCTGGGGATTCGCTGTGGCCGGTCGATTCGGGGCGGCCCATTGAGGCGTTGCATACCATGCCGCCGGACCGCACCGATGCCGTACGACACCGCCGCTATTACGATTGTCTCGGGTCTGCCTCGCTCCGGCACCTCGCTGATGATGCAGATGCTCGAGGCGGGCGGCATTCCGCCGCTGACGGATCACATTCGTGCGCATGATGACGACAACCCGCGCGGCTACTACGAGCTGGAGGCGGTCAAGCGCACAAAGCGAGATCAGTCCTGGCTGGATGAAGCGCCGGGGCATGCCGTCAAGGTCATTCACGCGCTGCTGTACGACCTGCCTGGGGACCGAGCGTACCGCATCATCTTCATGCAGCGGAATCTCGCGGAGGTCGTCCGATCACAGGCGGTGATGCTCGAGCGGCGCGGAACGACCGGGGCCAATCTCACCACCGAGCAGTTGGTCAGGGCGTACCAACAGCAGCTCGACAAGGTGCAGGGCTGGATGGCGCAACAGCCTGACATCCAAGTACACATGGTCGACTACAACGCGCTCGTCGCGGATCCCGCCCCCGTGGTGGACGTGGTTATCGGGTTCCTTGGGGTGAGCCTTGATCGTGAGGCGATGCTGGCCGTGGTTGATCCGTCGTTGTACAGGCAGCGGAAGTAGGCAAAGGCATCGACACCCCCCGGCCCCCGGCCCCCGGAGCGCCCCCGGAGCGCCACCGGAACGACATCGTCGAGGAAGTTGTCCGGTAAGCCGAACCTGCCGGCCGTAGCGCTGGCGACTATGATGTTCGCTTACCCATGGGGAGCGGCAAAGCCAACATCGGGAGCGACTTGCGTGCCGGCGCGCGGCGCCACGCGGCGCGAGCGCCTTGGTTGCTGCTGGCGGCGGCGATGTTGCTGTGGCCGGGCGAGGTCTCCTCGTCCGAGCAGTACGCCTACATCGGGCCCGGGGCCGGCATCGCGTTGCTGGGGTCTTTCTTCGCGGTGTTCTCCGCTGTTCTCTCCTCCCTCCTCTTTCTCATCACATGGCCCATCCGCATGCTGTGGCGCGCGCTCCGCGGCGGCCGGGCGTACCGCCGGGCCAAGACCAAGCGGGTCGTTGTGCTGGGTCTGGACGGTCTGGAGCCGAGCCTCACCGAGCAGTTCATGGACGAGGGACTGCTGCCGAACCTCTCCCGGCTGCGCGAGACTGGCAGCTATACGCGGTTGGGCACGACCACTCCGCCGCTGTCGCCGGTGGCGTGGTCGTCGTTCTCCACGGGCACCAATCCCGGCAAGCACAACATCTTCGACTTCATCGCTTGCAACCGCACGTATCAGCCGACCCAGTCCTCGGTCCGCATCGGTGAGAGCCGTCGTACGCTGCGTTTGGGCAAGGCGGTCATCCCGCTTTCGAAGCCCCGGATTGAGGGTTTGCGGCGCAGCAAGCCGTTCTGGACGGTTCTGGGCGAGGCGGGCGTCTTCAGCGCGGTGCTGCGCGTGCCGATCACCTTCCCGCCCGATAAGTTCCGCGGCGTGCAGCTCTCGGCCATGTGCGTGCCCGACCTGCGGGGTACGCACGGCATGTTCTCCTACTTCACCGAGAACGGCGCAACCAAAAACGGGCACGACGATGAGTCCGAGGCAAGCGTGGCGGGCGAAGGAGAGGTGGGCGGCGATGTCATTCGGGTCACGCGGCGCAACGGCACTGTCGAAGGCTTCCTCCGCGGGCCGGTGAACACGCTGCACGCGGATCGCCCTGACCTGCGCGTCCGCTTCAAGGTTGCCGCCAACGGGGACGGGTCCGCCACGCTCCGCGTCAGTGGTCAGCGCATCCGTCTGGTGCTCAATAAGCACAGCGAATGGGTGCCGGTTCAATTCAAGGTGCTCGGCGGACTTGTGAAGGTCCACGGCGTGTGCCGGTTCTTCCTCAAGCGATTCGACGCGCCGTTTGAGATGTACTGCACGCCGATCCAGCTCGACCCCGAGAAGCCGGTGATGCCGATCTCGCACCCTCGCAATTACGCGTCCTACCTGGCGCGACTGGACGGAACGTACGCGACGCTTGGGCTGGCGGAGGATACGTGGTCGCTTTCGGAGGATCGCCTGAACGAGGACGCCTTCCTGGAGCAGGCGTACAACATCCACGATGAGCGCACGCGGATGTTCTTCGATGCGCTGCGCCGGGTTCGCCGAGGCCTCGTCGTGTGCGTCTTCGACGGCCCCGACCGCATCCAACACATGTTCTGGCGCTTCATCGACGATAAGCATCCGGCGCTGGGCAATGGGGATCGCGACACGCACCGCGACGTCATCCGCGACATGTACATCCGCATGGACAAGCTCGTGGGACGAACGGTCGAGTCGCTGGACAGCGACACCGTGCTGTTTGTGATGTCGGACCACGGCTTCAAGTCGTTTCGGCGCGGCGTGGATCTGAACGCGTGGCTGGCGGAGAATGGCTATCTGGCGCTGAAGGAGGGCGCCGACCGCCCGAGCGGCGCGTATCTGCGCGATATCGACTGGAGCCGCACCCGCGCGTTCGCCGTGGGACTCGCCGGCATCTTCCTCAACCGCGTCGGCCACAAGGCGCAGGGCATCGTGCCGGCCGAGGAGGCGGGGCCGCTGGCCCGTGAGATCAGCGACAAGCTCACCGGCCTGCGCGATCCAGAGCTCGGCGAGGTGGCCATTCACGAGGCCATGCCCCGCGAGACCGTCTACACCGGTCCCTACGTCGAGACCGCCCCGGAAATCATCGTCGGATACAACGTCGGATACCGGGTCTCTTGGGATGCCGTCATCGGCAAGTGCGGAAAGGCGATCTTCAGCGACAACCGTAAGGCGTGGAGCGGCGATCACTGCATCCATCCGTCGCTGGTCCCCGGTGTCCTGTTTTGCAGCGACAAACTCAATGGGGCGAACGGCGGCGCGAACATCGTCGATCTCGCCCCCACGGTGCTCGATCTGTTCGGCGTCCCCAAACCGTCCTATATAGAAGGAAAGTCGCTCCTGTGCGCGGAGTCGCCATGACACGTCGCAGTGGCGTCCTGCTCGTGCTCGTTGGGGCTGTCGTTGCGAGCCTGCCGTCCTGTGGGCGATCAGACAACGATCCGACTGCCTCGCAACGTGTGCTGATCCTGGGCATCGACGGTATGGACCCCAAGATTCTGGATGAGCTGATGGAGCGCGGCCGCATGCCCAACTTCGCCCGGCTGGCCGCCTCCGGCAGCTTGCACCCCTTGGGTACGAGCATGCCCCCCCAAAGCCCGGTGGCGTGGTCCAACTTCATCAGCGGCGCCGACCCGGGCGTGCATCAGCTGTACGACTTCATTCACCGCGATCCGGCCCCCGATCGCGGGGCTATTCTGCCCTTCCTTTCCACGTCCACGGTCGAGCCGCCCTCGCGCGATTGGGCGCTTTCGGCCGGCAAATGGCGCGTCCCCCTGTTCGGCGAGAAAACCAGGTTGCTTCGTCAGGGCAGCGCCTTCTGGGACGACCTGCTGGTTCACGGCGTCGATTGCACCATCTACCGCATGCCCGCCAACTATCCGCCGCCGGAGTCAGCCGGCAGCGGGCGCTTCCTTTGCATGTGCGGTATGGGCACGCCCGATCTGATGGGCTCCTACGGCGAGTTCACGTTCTTCACGCCGACCGCGCCGTTCGGTGGGCGCCTCGTGGGCGGGGGCCGCTTCGTGCGCCTGCGTCTCCGCGATCACCATGCCACCGCCATATTGAAAGGTCCCGGCAACTACCTGCGCACGCCCAACGATCGAGGCGCCGTCGAGGAGCTGAAAATCGACTTCGACATCGCCCGCGATCCGGTCGAATCCGTCGCCAAGATCACCATCGGCGACGAGGTGGTTCTGCTCAACGAAGGCGAGTGGAGCGACTGGGTGCAGATCGACTTCGAGACGGGCATCCCCGGCTCGCTCGCCCTCGAGGCCATGCAGCTTCCCACTTCGATGCCGGCGATAGTGCGCTTCTACCTCAAGCAGGTGCACCCTGGGCTGGAACTGTACGTCACCCCGCTGAACATCGATCCCACGCGGCAGATCAACCCGGTGGGCACGCCTACCGATTTCCCCGAGCAGGTGGCGCAGTCCTGCGGCCTTTATTACACGACCGGTATTCCCGAGGACACCAAGGCGTTGCGGTCCGGCGCGCTGAACGAGGACGAGTTCATCTCACAGGTCCGCGTGCTGGTGGAGGAGCGCTTCCGCCAATACCGTTACGCCCTCCAGCAGTTCGACCGCGGGTGCCTGTTTTTCTACTTCGGGCACATCGACCAGCTCTCACACATCTTCTGGCGGGATCGTGACGCCCAACACCCCGCTCACGACCCCGCGGAGGCCGCGAAGTATGGAACCGTCATCGAGGACGCCTACGTCGAAATGGACGGCCTGGTCGGTGAGGCGATCGCCGCCCTCGACGACGACGACACGCTCATCGTCATGTCGGATCACGGCTTCACCAGCTTTCGCCGTGGCTTCAACCTCAACACGTGGCTGCTGACCAACGGCTACCTGACGCTGACCGACCCCGATCGCCAGGCGCAGTCGATTTACCTTTCCGGCGTCGACTGGTCGGCAACACAGGCCTACGCACTCGGCCTCAACGCCCTGTACCTCAACATGGCTGGGCGGGAGAAGAACGGCATGGTGCAGCCGGGCGAGGATCGGCGCGCCCTTCTGAAGCGCCTCGCCGCGGAGCTGACTCAGGTGCGCGACGCTGACGGCACGCGCGTGATCGACAGCATCCTCATCGTGGAGGATGCCTATCCCCAAGCCGACCCCTCGATTGCGCCGGACCTGCTGATCGGCTACGCGGACACCTACCGGGCCAGTTGGGCTACGGCGGAGGGTGGCATGCCCCAAGAGCTGTTCCAAGACAACTTCGATCGTTGGAGCGGGGACCATTGCATCGACGCCTCCATCGTGCCCGGCATCCTCCTCACCAACCGCAAGATCACCATGGACGATCCCACTCTTTCCGACCTGGCCCCGACGATCCTGGCCCTGTTCGGCATCGACGCCCCGGACCGGATGACTGGCCGAAACCTGCTCTCACCGTGAGCAAACCGTTTGCTGACGCCCGCGGCTCGTATACTGGCACCGGTTGGAACGAATCGAGATGGCCAAGATCAAGATCGATAAAGCGTTGTACGAACGGCTGAAGCTGGTCGCGGAGCGCGCGGGCTACGCCTCAACGGAGGAGTTCATCACCCATCTTCTGGAGCGCGCCACCAGTGACGTCCAGGACGCGGCCACGGACGAAGAGGTTCAGAAGCAGCTCCGCGGACTGGGGTACATCGAGTGACGGCATACCGGTGTGAGGCGCCGGCGCCATGAATACGGCCAACGCCGTCTGCACCGCCGTCGGCGACTTCATCTTCCGGTTGCTGTCGTTCCTGCCGCCGTGGGCGGTGCTTCTTGTCGTCTCGATCGTGTGCGGGGTGCTCATGACGCTCGTCTTCCGCAAGACGTCGAAGCAGGCGGCGCTGCGCCGCGTGGTGAAACGGACGCGGGCGCAGCTCATGTGCATGCGCCTGTTCAAGGACGACTTCCGTGTCGCCCTGAGTTGTCAGCGGGAGGTGCTCAAGGGCATCGGGGCACGGCTGTGGTACTCGCTGCCCCCTATGCTGGTGATGATCATCCCCTTCGCATTTATCCTGGCCCAGCTCGCGACCCGCTTCGAGAAGCAGCCGATCACCGTGCATGAGTCGGCCGTCGTAGTGCTCGATCTGGTCGAGCCGGCGTGGGCGACGAATCGCAATGTCGCGCTGCACGGACCGAGCGGCGTGCGCACGGAGACCCCCGGTCTTCGAGACGCCCGCGACCACACCGTCACCTGGCGCATCAGCGCTACCGTCCCCGTCGACGACAATCTGCACTGGTTCGTGGGGGGGACCGATGTCCAGAAATCGATCGTCTGTGCCGAGGACGCGAACCACCTGGTCAAAGTCAGTCCCCGGCGACCTGGGACCGCATGGTGGGATCGTCTGCTGTACCCGGCCGAGCGGGGGTTTGGCGACGGCGACCCGGTCCGGGCGATCCAGATCCACTACCCCTCGCGTTCCACGCCGATCCTCGGCCTGGACATTCCCTGGTGGGCGACCTTCATCATCGCCTCCATGCTCGCCGCCCTGGTCGTCCGCCCATTCCTCCGCGTGCAGTTTTGAGAGGCGATGGAACTGGCGGTGACGGGCAGCAACGGTCGCGAAGTTGCGAAGGTTCTGCGGCGTAGTAGACGAATGCTGCGGCCGCCGAATACATCGCAACCGTCCAGAGCGCGAGGAAAACAGAAATTCGTCGGGCACGATCAGCGCGGGCGGCGCTCAAGCCCGTACCGGGACCAGCGTCTGTCTGATGGATAGTGGGACGGGCATCTCGCCTCGGCGAGTCGCCTATGGAGACTTGCCCGTCTGAAACAGTCAAACGGACGGGCTGGAAGCCCGTCCCACCAAGCAATGAGCGCAACGTGGTGATCCATCAGACAGAGCCCAGGCTCCTGGACCTCCCGGGGTGTCTATCTTGTCTATGTTCGTCATTTTCGCGCGACGCAAGCGGCTCTGGCCCCAGGATGGCTGGCAGCTTCATGAATGTAACGCTCTATATATGTAGTCTGGATGCCGGGTGGGCCGGAAATTTTTTTTTCGGAATCTGAGGATAAAAAGCTTGCGTCCCGAGGGGCGAGCGATTATTTTACTGACTGGTCGTACGAAAGCTTGCGCGGGGCACATCCACGCGTGAGCGAGTCGGACGGATTTGTAACTTCGTCCGGGAATGCTTGTTTGTGCATGAGAGAGAGAGGTCGACCGTCGTCCCGCGCTGTGTGGCGCGACTTGGGCGATTGGATTAGGTCTTTGGGCCTCGGTTCGGAGGGGTCCCGGAAGGAGTACCGCATTACTATGAGAAAACGAAGAAAAGCAACGATCGCGACCGTTGCCTCACTGGCTTCGGCGATGGTGGTCACCGTGGCAGGTGCCGGCGTCACGAACACTCCATTCAACCCCCAATTCGGAGGTCTCGGAAGTCCCAATGGCGGCGCCCTGGCCGGCTCCCAGGTCATCTACGAGAACAAAGTTACCGGCAACACAGCCACGCAAAGCAACTGGGACTGGACCGCTCCGGACTATGCGTGGGGCGACGACATCCACTTCAAAGACAATGATACGGCGGGCTGGGTCATCACGGCACTGAATTACGCCTACCTCAACCAGGGCAAGGGCCAGTTCACCGTCACGCACACCGTAGTAATCTACGAGATGGATCCGGCGAGCGGGTCGCACAAGGCAGGCACCATCGCCCCCCTTCCGGTGCTGAGCATCATCAACATCCCATCTCTTGCCGGGACCGGCGCCTTTACCGTGTCGATAACCGGTCTGAGCATTCAGGCGGGGCATGCCGTGTGGATCACATTGGACGAGAGTCCCGGTAACGCGGGGCGCACCTTCTGGCTCACCGGTGGTACACCGAACACCGGCTTCAGCCACGATACGCTCCTTTATTCTAATCTAGACGGAGGTTTCTTCTACATAGTTAACCTCCCCTTAGGGGGTGACCCGTTAGGCAACATCGCGGTGACGGTCTCGGGCTTCAAGATTCCCGGACCGTCGGTCATCGCCCTGCTGGGACTGAGCGGTCTGGTGACCCTGTCTCGCCGCCGCCGGAAGTAGCTCTGTCGGGACGCATTAAACTTAGTCAGCCAACCCGGCCCGTTCGCGGGCCGGGTTTTCTCATTGATGGTCCGGGAACGATGATCCTGGCTCGGTGCCAGGCGTCCGGTGGCTTGGGTCAGCTCCAGCGCAGTTTCGAGCGCTCCGCAGCGGCCTCGCGGCATCCATGCCGCGCTTGCTGAGCAGCCCTTCCGGGCTGCGGGGCCGCACAGTCGCTTTGTGCGGTGAGCGGCCGATTCGATCCGATGTGGAGCGCGCTTTGTCCGGCACGGCCCCGGTGTGTGTTGTAGAATGTGAATCAGGCTGCACTTACGCGCTTCGTTTTTGACAAGGAGACCACGCCGGTGAACGACACGGCATCCAAGACGAGCCGTCCACGCCGATCACGGCGGGCCTGGTGGCAGTGGGTGGTGGGCGGCGGCTTGCTGGTGACAGCAGCGTTCTTTGCGATTGTGCGATGGGCTCCGATCCCCGGGCTGCGGTCGAGCCTGCGCCCCGTGGAGCCCCGGGCGATCCGCGTGGCGGCCGACTTGCAGGCCAGCGAGGTCGTCCCTGCGGCATCGGGTGAGCTGGCGGGTTGCAACCTGCTGCTGGTGACGTTCGACACGACCCGCGCCGATCGGATCGGCTGCTATGGCCACGACGGGGGCCGGACATTCACCCTGGATCAGCTGGCTCGCGAAGGGGTGCTGTTCTCCCAGGCGATCGCCCCGGCGCCGTCGACGTTGCCCTCGCACGCGTCGTTGTTGACCGGGCTGTATCCATACCATCACGGGGCGAGGGCCAATGGTCTGTTTCGGCTGGACAACGAATATCAGACGCTGGCCGAGGTCCTCGCCGCTGAGGGGTACGCCACCGGGGCCCTGGTGTCGGCCGCGGTCCTGGAGGCGCAGTACGGGTTGGACCAGGGCTTTGGTGACTACGACGATGAAATGACGTCGCAGGAGTTGGAGATCGCCGAGCGGACCGCGGACGAGACGGCCCCGCTGGCCGAGGACTGGCTGCTCAAGCACGCCGCCGACAAGTTCTTCCTTTGGGTGCACTTCTACGACCCGCACTGGCCGTACGAGGCGCCAGAGAGCGGGAACCTCCATCCCTATGACGCCGAGATCGCCCTCGCCGATGCCCAGCTGGGACGACTGATCGGGCTGATCGATGATCTGGGGCTGACCAACAACACCCTGGTGGTCGTGGCGGGCGACCACGGTGAGGGGCTGGGGCAGCACGATGAGTGGATGCACTCGAGCCTGATCTACGAATCGACGTTGCACGTGCCATTGATCATGCGTTGCGGGCAGCGGCTCGGCGGCGGCGTCCACGTCGGCCGGCTGGTGAGTCTGGTGGACGTGATGCCCACGGTCCTGGCCATGCTGGGGATCGACGCGCCCGCCGGACTCGACGGGGTCGACCTGACGCGCCCGGAAGAGGGTTCGCGACTGGTCTTCAGCGAAACGCTGCAAGGGCTGGTGGATCACGGGTGGGCCGCTCTACTGGGGGTCCGCGACGCATCGACCAAGTACATCTACGGGCCCAGAGACGAGCTGTACGACCTCTCCCAAGACCCCTTCGAGGAAACGAACCTCATCGCATCCCGGGAAGAGGCTGCGGCTGGGATGAAGCGGCAACTGATGGCCTTCTTCGGAGCGGACCTGGAACAGGCCGGCTTCGCCGAGCCGACGCACGAGTTGGATCCGGCGGCCCTGGCCCGGCTCCAATCGCTGGGATACCTAGGCGGCGGCGTCAATGCGCGGACAGCCGCCGAACGACCACACCCGATAGACATGATGCCGATCCAGCAGCGCGTGTTGACAGCGCTGGGGCTGGAGAAGACCGAGGGACTGGCCGAGTCGACGAGAGCGCTGGAGAAGGTCGTCCGCGATTACCCCGACTTGTACACGGGCCATTTGAGCCTAGGGCGCGCGTACCGCAAGGCAGGCGACCTGGAACGGGCGGAGGCCGAGTTCGCCCGGTCGCTGGAGCTCGACCCGGAACGATGGGAGCCGCTGATGGCCCTGGCCAGCTTGCGGGTCCGTCAGAACGAGACGGCCGAGGCCATCGAGCTCTACCGCGCCGCCGGCGAGCGGTACCCCGAGAACTTCCTGGTGCTCAAGGAGCTGGGCCGATTGCTGATCCAGACCGGCGAGTTTGACGAAGGGACTGAAACGCTGACCAAGGCCCTGGCGATCTGGCCGCGCGATGAGGCGTTGCCCGACATGGTGGCTGACGCCATGCTCCTTCTGAATCGGCCGGACGAGGCTCTCGAGCTGTTTCAGGGCCTGCTCGCGGAGCATCCGGACGCGCCGATGATCCGCAATGCACTGTCGCGCTTGTTCTCCATCAAGAATCGGTACGCCGAGGCCATGGTCGTGCTCCGGGAGGGCATCCAGCGGGCGCCGGAAAAGCTGAGCCTCGTCAACAATCTGGCCTTTCTGCTGGTCACCGTCCCGGACGAGTCGATGCGCCGGCACCAGGAAGCGATTGCGATGATGGAGCGGGTTTGCTTCGAGACCGGGTATCAGGACCCAAGGTACCTTCACACCTTGAGCATGGTGTATTCGGGGAAGCTGCGCCTGGACGAGGCCATCCTCGTGGCCGAGAAGGCCCGCAAGATCGCCGTAGCGTCCGGAAAGCCCCACGACGCTCAGCTGGTCCAGGGGATTGCGTTGAGTCTGCAGAGCTACCGGCAGGCGAAGGAGCAAGGGCTGGACTTAATACGGTACGTTCCACGGCCTCCGGACGCTGAAGAGGCTGGCGAGGCGACCCCCGTGGATGCTGAAACCGCCGGCGATGACGGGGCGGGCGCCGAGACGCAGGATCAGGTGAACGACGATGGGTGAGGTGGCGATGAGAGCCGTGTCGACACCACACGGCATGCCGCCACAGGACTGGCGCCGTCCGGCGCGTGCTCCCCGGAGAGGAAAGGGAAACTCCGATCGCTCCAAATGCACGCCGCGTGTCGTCAGATCACGCGATCGACGCTCGATTCGTAGTCCGCGGCTGATTTCAGGGGAAGGACGGATGGCCTCAGTACCACCGCACGCCGGAGCCGGGCTGATGCCGCGAGCTCAATTCTCGATTCGTTTTCGTGGTCTGGCCGCGCTTGTGCTTGGCATCGCGGTCCTAGGCGTCGTGGGGTGTCAGGGCGGCACCTCGCCGGACGACGATCGGGCCAGCGGAGGTGTCGGCGGGGCGTCGGGCGAGGCTGCGTCCACCAGCATCGGCGGGCCGGACTTCAACGTGCTGCTGGTTTCCGTCGATACGACGCGAGCCGATTACCTCGGGTGCTACGGCCATCCGCTCTCCAAGACGCCGAATATCGACCGGTTCGCATCACAGGGCACGCGCTTCGCGCAGTGCATCTCCTCGGCCCCTTTGACCCTGCCGTCGCACGCCACCATGCTCACCGGCAGCTACCCGTTCGTGCATGGAGCCAGAGACAACGGGGCCTTCAACCTTGCCGAAGAGAACATTACGCTGGCCGAGATCTTCAAGGCAGCCGGCTGGGCGACGCATGGCGAGGTGGCGGCCATGGTGCTCAATCGCAGGTATGGACTGGCACAGGGCTTTGACACCTTCGGCGACGTGGAGCGCAAGTCGGAGGCGCCCAGGACACAACCGTTCGCGAAGCTGTGGGATCGAGACGTGCTTGAGGAATCGACGGAGCCGGACATCCAACCGGAGCGCCCCAGGGGCGAGACCGATCGCAAGGCGGACGAGATTACCCGTCGCGGCATCGAGCTGCTCAGGGCCAAGGCCCAGGCCAACGAGCGATTCTTCATGTTCCTTCACTATTTCGACCCGCACTGGCCGCACGAGGCGCCCGAGCGATTCACCAGCCAGCTCCCCGACGGATATCTCGCCGAGATCGCCTTCTTCGACGAGCAGTTCGGCGAGCTGATGGACGCCCTTGGCGACCTAGGACTCAGTGACCGGACGCTGGTCATCCTGACGTCGGATCATGGCGAGGGGCGGCGTGAGCACGGCGAGGACACGCATTCCATGTTCCTCTACGACAGCACGCTGCACGTCCCGCTGATCATGTGGTCTCCTGGGCAGATCCCGGCCGGCCAGGTCGTCCAGGAGCAGGTTCGGCTGGTCGATCTCGCGCCAACGATCCTGGAGTTCGTGGAACTGGAGCGAACGGATCAGATGCAGGGGACGAGCCTGCTGCCGTTCCTTGCCGATCCGACCCTCGACATGCGGTTGCCGTGCTATTCCGACACGATGGTCCCAGAGAACGCCCTGAACTACTCTCCTCTGCGCTCCCTGCGTGTGGACGGGTGGAAGTACATCCTGTCGCCCCGATCCGAGCTGTACCACGTGGCGGAAGACCGCAAGGAGGTGTTTAATCTCGTCCAGCTCGAGGCCCAGCGCGCCGGTCGGATGAAGCAGGAGCTGCGCGAGATCATCGCCCAATCACCCGAGCCCGTCGCTGGCCGCGGCGAGGTGCGGGCACTCGATGAGGATGAAGCGAGGCAGCTCGCCGCCCTGGGGTACCTGGGCACGAACCTCGACTACGTCGATCGCTCAGCCAGCGAGCTCGATCATTTTGAGCCGGAAGGCATCAGTCCCAGGGATCGGATGGAGGTGGTCGAGTGCTGGGCCAACGGGCTTGGCGCTTTTAACGCCGGCCGGTTCGAGATGGCCGAGAAGTTCTACCGTCGCTTCCTGGAGCTCGAGCCGGCGAGCGCGCTGGCCGCGAGCTTCCTCGGCAAGTGCCTGATATCGCAGCAGCGCACAGACGAGGCGATCGCCATGTTCCGTCTCGTCGAAGAGTTGAAGCCAGACGGCTACGAGCATCGCAGGACGCTGGGAAACCTGCTGGCCCTGAACGGTGAGTACGCCGAGGCGATGCAGCGCTACCGCGTGGTCATCGATCACAACTCCAAGGAGGTGGTTAGTCGCATCAATCTGGGCATACTCCTGACCGCCCAACGGCGCTTCGATCCGGCCTTGGGCCTCTATGAAGAGGCGCTGCAGATTGACTCGGAGCTGCCGCGGATTCACCTGCACAAGGGGAGGACCCTCAACGCGGCGGGCCGATTCGAGAAGGCGATCCCGGCGTTGACCGAGGCGCTGCGCCTGAGTCCGCGGCTCGTGCCGGCGCACATGGCACTGGTCACCGCCCTGAAGCGAACCGGACAGACGACACGGGCGATCGAGCACATTGAGCAGGCGATCCAGGATCAGCCGGACGAGGCATTACTTCACAACGAACTGGGACGAATCCACACTGACGGCGAGAACCAAGAGGATGCGGGGGCCAGCTTCGCACGCGTCGTCGAGCTCCTCCCCGAAAGCGCGATCGCCCACCGGCATCTCGGAACCAACTTCCTGCTGCGCGAACACTACGGCGAAGCCGTCGATCAACTTCGCCAGGCGCTGGAGCTGAATCCTGAGTTTCCCATCGCACTGCATCATCTGGCGAACGCACTACAAGCCGCAGGTGAGCTGGCCGAAGCCGTCCGTACCTACGACGAGCTGCTCGAGCTTGCCCCGCGGTACGCCCCGGGCTACATACCGGCCGCCATGCTCCGCATAAGAACTGAAGACGGAGCCGGGGCCATCGAGCTGCTGCGCCGGGGACAAGAGCAGCTTCCCAGTCGCGTCGACCTGGCCAATACGCTCGCCTGGCTCCTGGCCACGTCGTCCAGAAGCGACCTGCGAAACGGTCCTGAGGCACTCGTGCTGGCGGAGCACGCGGCGGAACTGAGCAACGCAAAGGACGCAAACGTCCTGGACACCCTCGCCGCCGCCTACGCGGAAGTGGGACGCTTCGAGGACGCGGTGGCGGTGGCCGATCGGGCGATCGAGGCGGCCCGTCACGCTGACGATGCGCAACTGGCTGATCTCATCCTCGCCCGGCGAGCCCGATACGAAACCAGACAGCCGTATCGCGAGGAGTAGCCGAGCGCTGCCGCGCCTGTGTCAGCCGCCCATCGCCGCGGCACGTCCGTAGCCCTCCCGCAGTTCGTGGAGCCTCCCTGCCGGCATTGACCCGAACGACTCGATGCGACCGCTCGGCCATCGGACCCTGACCTCATCGACCACCGACGAGTCTCCCAGACCGAAGTGGACTCTCGGGTCGTTGCTGGCGCAGTAGCTGTAGGTCGGAGCGGCCAAACGCCATCGGACCGCGCCGCCCGCTTCGATCCGGATCATGGCGCCATGCGCGTCACGCTGGCGCCTGTCGAGCAGGCGAAACATGATCCAGTTGCCCCGTCCGCCCGCCACGTTGCGCAGGAGCTGGACTTTGGCGCCGCTATTGACGATAACGACGTCGATGTCGCCATCGTTGTCATAGTCGCCGAACGCCGCAGCTCTGCTGGCTCCGATCGGTTCGTGGAGGACGCCGCCGCGCGGCGCGACGTCCTCGAACAGTCCGGCCCCGACCCCGCGGAACAACTGGTTCGGCTCGCCGTAGGGGTCCGTCTGACTCCACAGCGGCTTATACCTTCCCACTCGCCCATTGGCCACATACAGATCGAGCCGGCCATCATGATCGAAATCCGCGAATCCCATGCCGAAGCCCGTGAAGGGAATGCTCGGCGCTGACAATCCCGTCGTCGGCGTTATGTCTTCGAACATACCTCCCTGATTCAGGTACATGGTGTTCGACTCGTCGCGCAGGTGCGTCATGAACAGATCCAGATCCCCATCGCCTTCCACGTCGACCGCGGCTACGCCCATGCCCGCCTCCGCCACCCCGTGCATGTTGGCGGCGCACCCGGCGATAAGCGCCTCGTCCCTGAATTGCCCGTCGCCGGTGTTGATCCATAGCTGGTTGACCGTCTTGTCATTCGCCACGAAGATATCGACGTGTCCGTCCAGATTGAAGTCACCGCAGGCGATGCCCAGCCCGTTTCCAAACGCTGCTCTGAGACCGACCGACTCGCTCACATCGACGAAGGTGCCGTCGCCTTCGTTGCGGTACAACGTGTCGGGCGCTGGGGCGTCGTAGGCGGTTGGTGAGCAGTAGTCCTGAACGTGCGCGAAGCACTTCTGTTCACGATCCACGGACCACACAATGTAGTTGACGACGAACAGATCCAGGTCACCGTCGGCGTCGTAATCCACGAAGGCGGAGCTGGTCCCCCATCCCGGATCCCCAACCCCTGCCTCCAACGTCACGTCGGTGAAGGTTCCGTCGCCGTCGTTGCGGTAAAGGACGTTGGGCCCCACGTTGGTCACGTACAGATCGATGTCGCCGTCATTGTCATAGTCACCGCACGCACAACCCATGCCGTATTGCCGGTCTCCGACGCCAGCCGCATCCGTCACATCCTCGAACGTGCCGTCTCCATGGTTGCGATAGAGGCGGTTGCCGGGGACGGTTGCCGCGTCGCCATCGATCTGCCCGCCTTGGACCAGGTAGAGATCGAGATCGCCATCGCCATCGTAATCCAACCACGCCGCGCCGCCACCCATGATCTCCGGCAACCAGTAGTTCGTCTCCAGCCCGCGCATGTAGGTGAAGTCAATGCCGGAGCGATCCGTCACGTCCTCAAACCACGCCGTCGTCGCGTCGCCCGCAGTCATGCGCTCCACCGCGTTCGGATCGTCCCGGCCGAGCCACCACCATGCGCCGGCCGCGACAAACGCGGCCGCGCCGACAACCACGACGCCGACCGTCCAACCTCGCCCGCCAAAGCGCTGCGGCATCGTCATTTCGGTGTCGTCTCGATTCACGCGTGGATGCTAGCCTTCCTCCGGCGTCTGCTCGCTCGCCCGCCGCTCGGCCAACCGACGTTGCATAGCGGTGATTCGCCGATCGTCAGGCGCGAGCCGGCGAGCGACCGATAGCGTCGAAGCCGCCTCCTGCAGGTGTCCCTGCCTGATGGAGGCGGCAAACAGCGTGACGTGGGCTTGGAACGACTCCGGAGACAGGTCAATTGCCGTCCGAGCGTGCGCTTCGGCCTGGCCATCGCGCCCTAGTCGGAGGCAGGTCTGGGCGAGGCGAACATGAAGCTCGGCGGAGCGCGGCTCGAGTTGAACGGCCGCCTCGAGCGCCGGCAGCGCTTCGTCATGCCGCCCCATGGCACGCAATACGCTCGCCCGGCTGAGATGCGTGCGCACGTTCGTCGGCGCCAGGTCCGCCGCGCGGTCCGCGTGGGTCAGGGCCTCAGCGTGACGACCCATCGCCAGAAAGCAGCGTGCGAGACTGATGAACGTCCGGAAATCGTGCTCATTGACGCGCTTCGCGCGCGATAACAGCTCCAGCGCCTTGTCGTATTGATTCATTTGAACGTAGATCTTCGACAGCTCGTTGATCATCCCGATGTCTTGAGGTCGGGTGACGAGTCCTTTCTCGAGCAGCGCGGCCGCTTCGGCCGTTTGCCCGGCCGCAGCCAGCTCCACGGCGCGTTCGGCCCGCCCGGCAGGGTAAACCATGTATTGCCGCAGCTGTTTGGCAAGTGGGTCCGGCATGAATCGCGGCGGCGCATTGAGTCCCCGCGCGAGCTCCCGCGCCGCCTCCTGTGACCGGCCCAGGCCGCGGTAGGCGAGCCCCAGTGAATAGTGCGCCGCCTTGTAGTTGGGATCGATCTCGATCGCCCGCTGAAGCAGGGATGCGGCGCCAGCGTGGTCGCGCTGGCGCAGCTTGACGTCTGCCAAGCCGACCATGGGCGCCGGTGCTGATGGAGCCAAGCCACGGGCGCGCTGAAACGCAATTGCCGCCTCGTCGAGGTGGCCGGCTTCCAGCAGCGCCGCGCCCAGCCGATGGTGGAGGGCAGCGAACTTCGGATGCTTCCTGGCCAGCGAGCGCAGCAACTGCATTGCGCCGTCAAAATCCCCGGCCTGACGCGTCGCGATCGCCAGGTGGTAGCTCCACCACGGTGTGCTGTCCGCCAGCTGCCCAACGGTCTCATAGCATCGTCGCGCCTCGTCGAACAGTCCGTTGGCTTCATAGACGAGCCCCAATCGGCCGTGGGCATTTGGATCTTGAGGATTCGCCTGCACGGCGGCAGCAAGATCCTCGATCATCGAAACCAACTCCGGATCGAGGCGCTCCAATTCCTCGGGCAACACCGGCGCCGGCCCGTCCCGCCGCCAGATCCCCAGCGTGACGAGGCCGACGATCGCAAGACCGATGACAGCGGCCGCTGCGTGGCGGGCCCGGAAGCGATGCGCCCGGGCCGCGGGTTGGGCGACCTGGTTCTCACTCACCCCGCCGTCATCGCCGCCCCGCGACGTCATCTGCGCATTCTCCATTTTGCCGGCGGCCATGTCACGCACGCCCTGAACAGAGACGAGCGGAGATTCGAGGACTCGATTGGCATCCCGAGCCCAACTCCATCGTAAGAACTGCTCGCCTTGTTTACAAGAGTCAGGAGCAGCCCAAGCCCCTTCGACGTGGCGTAGAATGTCTCGAACCGGTTTGCTGGCGGGCCGGAGGCAAGAGGCATATGCAGCGCAGTTATCGTTCCACGTTTCCCTATCCGCTTGACGCCCTCCGCGGTCGATGTCGATTGGGTGTGATCTCGCCACGAGCGTTGTTCGGAGCAGCGCTCGCCGCGGCGGCCGTGGTGTCGATCGGCGCCGCGTGGTGGTGGGCTGGCCGTCGCGAACCGCCCCAGGACACTCCGTTCACCGATCTCGTGGTCAAAGCGCCGAAGCCCCTACTCCCGCCCAATCTCGACGACTTCCGCCCCCGGATGGCCGCGACGATCCGGCGCATGTTGGTCAAGGCGAACGCAAGCCCAGACGATGCGGCCGCCTGGCGCGAGCTGGCGGTGCTCTACGACGCCCATCATCTCTACGAGTTGGCGGAACAGGTCTACGAACGTGCGGTCCAACTCGATGAGTCGGCGGCGCGCTGTTGGTACGGGCTGGCCTGCGTCCGCGGCGAGCTGGGTGATCTGGAGGGGGCGTGCGAGGCGATGGATCACGTGAGAAGTCTGCACGAAGACCTTATCCCTGCCCACTTCCGCGTCGGCTTGTGGCAACTGGAGCTGGGCGACCTCGAGGCCGCCGAAGCCGCGTTCCAGCAAGCGGCGGCGATCGATGAGCAAGACACCGTCGGCCGGATCGGCCTGGCCAGGGTGAGTCTGCGGCGCCAACAGTGGGACCGCGCAGTCGAGTTACTGGAGCCCATCGCGTTTAGCGACGAGAACAACGCCCGGTATGCACGCCAGTTGTTGGGCCGCGCCTACCGCGGGCTGGGACGCCACGAGGACGCCGCGGCGGCCTTCGTGGGCGGTGTCGGTGCGGGGCTCGACCTCCAAGAACCCTGGCGTCGGGAGGTGGAGCAGTCTCGAATGTTCGTCTTTCCGACGCTCGCCGAAGCCAACCGGCTGCTCGCGCGCCACCGCCCCGATGACGCCGCGGCCCTGCTCGACGAGCTGTGGGAACAGCGGCCGGATGAGGTAGGTCTGCTGAAAGCCATGGCGATTTCCTACCGCAATGCCGGACGGCTCGACAAGAGTGCGGCGGTGCTGACCGATGCGTTATCTCAGCGTCCGACGTACTACTCGGTGCATCTTGAGATGGCTCGAACCCTGGCGGCGATGGAGGATCGAGCGGAAGAGGCACTGGCGCACCTCGACCGGGCGCTTGAGCTGAACTCGACCTATGCCGTCGCCCACGCGCTGCGCGGAAAGCTGCTTCTTCGCCAAGGGGCGCTCGCCGACGCCGCTGCGGCTTACCACGAGGCGGCGCGGTGTGAACCCGCGGTCGTGCAGTATCGCTACGCGGCAGCGCTCACCGAGATGCGGCTAGAGCGATGGGATGTGGCGGCCGGCGACTTGGAGGTGATCACGAAACGGTCACCGAGCGAGGCGAGGGTGTTCCGTCAGCTCGGGATCGCCTACTTGAACCTGGATCGGCTCCAGGACGCGGACTCGGCGTTGATGCGGGCTCTCGAATTGGCGCCCAGCGACCCGCAGACCCGGGCGGCGCTACGTCGGCTGGGGATGCGAAAGAGGGCGCCGTGACCCGACTCCGCGGCGCGCTGTGCTTCTGTCTGACCCTTCTTGCCTGCAATCGAGAGACGGGCACGCCCGCTGCCGCGCCGCAAACGCCCGTTGGTTGGTTTCAGGAGCAGGCGGCGGCCGCCGGTCTGAACTTTGTCCACGAGTCCGGGCACGGCGTGCAGTTTCTGATGCCGGAGAACGTCTGCGGCGGCGTTGCGCTCTTCGATATGGACGGCGACGGCGACTTGGACGCATACTTCGTCCAGGGCGGACCGGCTGAGGGGCCCGCCGAGGAGCGACCGCCCAACCAACTGTTCCGTAACAACGGCGACGGAACATTCACCGACGTCACTGCCGGCAGCGGATCCGCCGATCGCGGCTATGGCATGGGTGTCGCCACCGGCGACTACGACGGGGACGGCGACCTCGACCTGTACGTGACCAACCTCGGTCCCAATGTTCTGCTTCGCAACGACGGTGACGGGCACTTCACCGATGTCACGGACAGGGCGAGTGTTGGTGAATCCCGCTGGAGCGCCAGTGCGGCGTTCCTGGATTACGATGCAGACGGCGACCTGGATCTCTTCGTCACGAACTACATCAACTGGTCCGTCGTCACCGAGCTTGAATGTTACAACCTGAGCATCGCGCAGCTGGACTACTGCCCCCCCGAGGCGTACAACGCACCCACGGCCGACACGCTGTATATGAACAATGGCGACGGGACGTTCACCGACGTTTCCGAGGTGACGGGGATCGCCGACGGGATGGGTACCGGGCTCGGCGTGATCGCGGGCGACTTCACCAACGATGGCTTCATCGACGTGTTTGTGGCCAACGACGGGATGATGGACCGGCTGTGGGTCAACGACGGCGCCGGACGTTTCACCGATCAGGGCGTGCTGCTGGGCTGTGCCGTTGACGAGAATGGCGTCCCCAAGGCGGGCATGGGCGTCGTCGCCGCCGATTACGACTCAGACGGCGACCTCGACCTGCTGGTCTGCAACCGGCGGACGGAATCGGACTCGCTTTACCGTAATAGCGACGGCGCGTTCATCGACGCCACCGCCGACGCGGGGCTGGCCGTCACGAGCCGGGTCTTCACGCGTTTCGGCCTGGGGTGGATCGACTTCGACAACGATGGATGGCTCGACCTGTACGAAGCCAATGGCCGGGTGACGATTATCGATATGGCCGAGCCCAACCTGCTCTTTCGGGGCACGGCGGAGGGGCGATTCGAGGAGGTCACGCCCCGCGGCGGGACGGCCCAGACGCTCATCGACGTGAGTCGGGCGGCGGCTTTCGGCGACATCGACAACGACGGGGCCGTGGACGTGCTCGTCGTCAACCGCGACGGGGCCCCCTACCTGCTGCACAATCGCGCGGGCCGGGGCGGACACTGGATCATGTTCCGCGTGCTCGACGAGCGGGGCAGCGACGCCATCGGCGCTACCATCACCATGGTCGTCGGTGACCGATCGGTCATTCGGGGTGTACGCACAGCCTACAGCTATCTTGCGGCCAACGATCCCCGGGTCCACGTCGGGCTCGGTGAGGCCGGCGGCGTGACGGACGTTGTCGTGCGCTGGGTGGGCGGTGTGCGCGAAAGCTTCGGCGGCCTCCCTGCGGATGCGGTTCACACCCTCCGCCGGGGCGAGGGCGACGAACTCCAAGATGCCGCCGAGAGCAGGTCATCGCCGGCGGAGACACGATGAGGCCGGGCCCGACATTCGGCCCGACGGCATCGCGGATCGTGCTTCAGCGCGTTCCTATACTCGCTCGTGATGATGCGGATGCTTGCGACGCTTGTCCCGCTGATCGGCATCGCCGGCATGCCCCTTCCCGCGGCTGCTCAGGCGCCGGTTCCGCCCCCGCGATCCGACGTCGACGGGCCTCCGACCAACCAGCGACCGGAGTTTGAGGCCATTGCCCGCAAGCTGCGCGAGGGATCCAACGAGTATCTCGGTGAGGGAAAAGTCGAGGAGCTGCGCCAGCGGATCGAGTGGTCGCCGGAAGCGTCGCTGAAGCGGCGTCTCGGGCTCCGCGCCGCGCTGATCCTCGAGCTTCTCCGGCTCGGTCTCGTCGACGAAGCCGTCACCCTGGCCAACGAGGCGGTCGCCATGTGCCAGGCGGAGGACGCGCTCGACCGGTACCCCGCCGTCCTGCGCAACCGCGCTCTCGCCTACCTCCGCAAGGCCGAAGTGAGGAACTGCATCGCGCGCCGGAACCCGGAGGGCTGCATCTTCCCTCTCCAGGGCGGCGGAGTGCACGTGGAGAAGGCTCCGGCCGCGCAGGCGCGTCGCGACTACGAGGCCTACCTTGAGCGATTCCCGCAGGATCTCGGCGCGCGATGGCTGCTCAACATCGCCGCGATGGCCGAGGGCATCTATCCGGACGGGGTGCCCGAGGGGCTCGTCATCCCGCCGCTGGCGTTTGCCTCCGACCGAGACATCGGCCGCTTCCCTGAGGTGGCGGGAAGGCTCGGGATCGACACCTTCAACGCCTGCGGCGGCGTCATTGTCGATGACTTCGACGGCGACGGCTTCCTGGACATCGTGACATCGACCTACGACCCGGAGGGTCCGCTCACGTACTACCGCAACGACGGGGCCGGAGGTTTTGAGGACCGTTCCGCGGCGTCGAGGGCGACCGAACAACTCGGCGGGCTGAACTGCATCGGCGGCGACTACGACGGAGATGGCGACATCGACGTGCTCGTCCTGCGCGGGGCGTGGCTCCTCGATGACGGGCGCATCCGAAACTCGCTGCTGCGTCGGGAGGACGACGGCACCTTCACCGATGTGACCCGTCAGGCGGGCCTCGCAACGCCGGCGGCACCGACGCAGACCGCCGCGTGGGGCGACTTCGACGGTGATGGTGATCTGGATCTTTACGTCGGGAACGAGTCGCGGCCCTTCGACCCCTCCGGCGGCGACTTCCCCTCACAACTCTTTCGGAACGAAGGCGACGGGCGGTTCGTCGATGTTGCCGTCGCCGCGGGGGTCACCAACGACCGCTACGCGAAGGGGGTCACCGTCGGCGACTACGACAACGATGGCGACCTCGACATCTTCGTCTCGAACTTCGGCGCCAACCGCCTTTACCGAAACAACGGTGACGGAACTTTCGTCAATGTCGCCGCCTTGGCCGGCGTCGTCGGGCCCCGCTGGAGCTTCGCGACATGGTTCTTCGACTACGACAACGACGGATGGCTCGACCTGTTCGTGGCCTCCTATGACTATTCGCCGACCACCGACGCCTCGATCGCCGCCGTGGCCGCGGATCACCTCGGCCAGCCATTCCGAGCGCACCCGCCAGCCCTCTATCGCAACCGGGGCAACGGCACGTTCGTCGATGTCACCGAGGAGGTCGGTCTTGATCACGCGTGGCTGCCCATGGGCGCGAACTTCGGCGATCTGGACAACGACGGCTTCCTCGATATCTACCTCTCGACCGGTGATCCGAACTACGAGACGCTCATGCCCAACGTCATGCTCCGTAACGACGGCGGACGGCGCTTTGAGAACGTGACGACCTCGGGCGGTTTCGGACATCTCCAAAAGGGGCACGGCGTCGCGTTCGCCGACATCGACAACGACGGCGACCAGGACATCTACCACCAGCTTGGCGGCTTCTACCCCGGCGACCATTTCCATAACGCCCTGTTCCTGAACCCCGGCCACGGCCATCGCTACCTCTACCTTTCGCTTGTCGGGACGAAGACGAACCGCGCCGGTTATGGCGCGCGCATCGACGTCCGCGTCAAAACGCCGGACGGGCCTCGCCGAATCCACCGCGCCGTCGGCTCCGTCAGCAGCTTCGGCGGCTCACCGGCTCGCCAGGAGATCGGCCTCGGCGACGCCACCGCGATCGAGTCGCTCGAGATATGGTGGCCGACCTCCAACACCCGCCAGGTGTTCGAGAACGTTCCGCTCGACTCGTGGATCACGGTGACGGAGGGGCGGGACGCTTTTGACGAGCGTCAGCTCGTCCGCGTCGATATGACCGGCTGATCGAGGATCAATGCGCGTGCAACTGTCCAATGGTCGTCGTACCACCCCCGTGATAGAGCAGTGGTGAGCGCTCACGGGCGCAGCGCGCGAGGCGAGTGCAACTCGGAGCATCCAGGGCCTCGAATCGCATCGCCCGAACGAGGCGTTCAGTCTCCCGGCGCCGACGCAATGTCCGGATGGAGCCCTCCCCAGGAACGGCGCTACTAGAGCGGTTTCAATGATCCTGTAGCGTCACGCCATGGCAGGAACGGGACCACGTCGCGGCCTCAAAACCGATGGTATCCCGATTCAATCGGAACCTCGCCCGTGCCACCGGAGTCGCGCCGATGATCCGTCGGGGCCGGCAAATGTATCGTGGCGCCAGGCGACCAGCGCATGCAGCCGCTACGTCTTCATTGAAACTGCTCTAATGGCGGATTGGATTCAAGGAGCGCGTACTTCACAGTCGACCATGATCTCGCCGGCTTCTTTGAAGACGAGCACGAGCTCGAAGCGCTCGCCGGCGAGGAGGTCGTAGTGCAGATCGATGAGCATGATGTGGAGACCACCGGGCGCAAACTCGGTCGTCTCGCCGGCGGGAATCTCGACGCCCCCTTGGACCGACACCATCCGCATGTGGTTGCCGTCCATGGTGGTCTTGTGCATCTCGGCCACGGAGCAAACGGAGGAATGCACCGAGAGCAGACGATCAGAACGATCAGACTGGTTGACGATCGATAGGTAGACGACGCCTGGGCCGAGCTTCTCCTGATCACCCATCTCGTGGCCGGCTTGGGCCGCTGTCGCGCCGGCCCGACCGGGTGCGGTCGGCCGGGACCAGGCATCTTGGACGACGAGTGTTACGGGGTCCGAGCTGCGCAGGAGTCGTTCGAGTCTGTTCGCGATCGTGTCCGGCAGCGTGCGGTAGTCGAACTGATTCCTGATCGCTCCGTCTTGATCGATCAGGAACATCTGGGTTGAGTGGTCGACCAAGTAGCCCAGCGCACCAGCGGACACCGGGACTTTTTCGGCGCTGATCCCGTAGGCTTCGAAGACCTTACCGAGCTCTTCCGGTGTTCCGCTGAGTCCAAGGAAACGCGGACTGAAGATGGCCATGTGCTTGGCGAGACGCTGAGGCGTGTCCCGCTCCGGATCGACGGTGATGAACGCGAAGCTCACTTCTGTCGCTCGAACACCGAGCAGATCCTCGATCTTGGCCCAGCTCGAAAGTGCCATCGGACAGACGTCGGGGCAGTGCGTGTAACCGAAGAACAGCAGCACCGGCCGGCCGCGCTGGTCCTTGAGCTGGAAGCGGCGGCCATGCTGATCCGTGAGCGTAAAGTCATGTGCGACGAGCTTTCCATCGGGGGTGATTCTTTGAGCGTTGTACGAATCCTCGGTCTCCGGTTCCTGAGCGCGCGTGGTCGGTTGCTCCTCCGCATTCCGGCAGCCGGGGTAAAGGAGGAGCACGCCGATGGCCAGGGGAAGGGCGCACGACAGACTTTGGATCTGATATCTCATCAGCGCTCTTGTTTCGCGGGCATCAAGGTTCCCAGATGGGCGACCACAGCCCGGATGTCTTCCTCCGTCAGGATTTCTTTCCAACCGAACATTGGCGTTCCCGGGCTTCCTTCTGCGACGATCCAGAGCTTCGCCTGGCCCGAGAAGTACGCGGCGCGCTCGGGATCGGTCAGGTTGCCGGGCTGGATGGGAAGCATTCGCGAGAGGGTCCGCCGACCGGCGGCATCGTGGCCGTGGCAACCAAGGCACAGCACGCTCCAGAGTTCAGCGCCCTTCTTCAGATCGTCTTCGGTGGCCTGCGGGAGTGGCGCGTCGTAATGTTCTCCCAATGCCGCCCGCAACTTCTCACGCAACAGCCGACGACGCTTGTCGTGATCGAGTGGTTCTTCGGGGGCGCTGATGGCCAGACCCGAGGTCGCCACGCCCTCGGCGCCCTCTTTGGTGACGCGGTTTCTCCCGTCGTCATCGCAACCGCCGGCCAGGAGTCCCACCGCGGCCATGGTCAGCGCGCCGACTGTTCCCCGGACACGACGATCGAGATCGCGGAGTCTCGTCTTGTTCATAGACTCGGATTTCGCATTGGGCACAGTTACCTACCGCCCCAGCCGACATTTCCCCGTTTAGACCTTCGCCGGCTCCACCGCCGAGCTTTCCGACCACGAGTGTAACGCGCCCCTCTGGAAACCCAAGTTCCTTATCGTTTGCTTTGACCGGAATCAATGGTGACAGGGCGAGTCCTGCCCCAAGACGGTGGCCTGGAAGCCCTTTCGGGCCGCTTCGGTGCGGGTGTCCCAGCTCGACAGCGAGTCCCGCGCGCTCAGGACGCGGCAGCGCCTTGCTGATGCCTTGATCCCCTGATCCCTACTCTTCCAAGTGCCCAGTGCCTAATGCCTTCTTCTCCCCTCTCGATGCCTCGATGCCTTCTTCCTGATGTCGAAGCGTAGCGGAGATCCCGATTCCATCGGGGCCTTCTTCTCCCCCCTTGATGCCTCGATGCCTCGATGCCTTGATGCCTTGATGCCTTGATGCCTTGATGCCTTGATGCCTTTCTTCACGGACACGGCCCCCAGGCGCCCAGCAAGATGAGCAGGTCCTTCACGTCAACGGCGCTGCTGTTGTCGAAGTCGGCAGGACAATCTCCCTGCTTCGGGCACGGCCCCCAGGCACCGAGCAAGAAGAGCAGATCCTTCACGTCAACGGCGCCGTCCACGACGAGGTCCGCCGGGCAGGGAAGGAGGCACGGATTCGGCGTGCAGTCGGTGCCGTCGCCCTGATAGGTTCCGCCGAGCGTGTTGCAATCATCCAGCACCTCGACGGTGCACGAACGGTCGTCGAAGCAGCAAGCCCCGTACGGCTCCGGGCAGAAACTTGCGATGTGTGTGCCCCAGCGGGAGGTGCCGACCCCTGAGGTGAACACAAATTCTTGGGCCACCCAGAAGCAGTCGTCTGTGGGGTCGATGACCACGGCCGAGTAATCGCCCCAGCGGTCCGGGTCCGACGGGGAAAAGCTGTCGTAGAATCCGGCGCTGGTTCGCGCGAGCACCGGCGCCTGGAACGTGCCCAGCGCATCAATACTCAAGCGCGAGACGTAGTACATGTTGGGGCATTCGACGGTGGAGGACTGGGTATAGACGATCGCCGCGTCCCCGGTGGCGTTGACGTTGATCGAGGGCATGTACGTCCAGGGATTGGCGCCTGTACCGTTGATGAAACCGGACTGAAAGACCGTCGGGGCGTTGGTCGGATAGCTGTTGTCGAGGATGTCCTGCCAGACGACCTCGACTTGCCCGTCGTTATCCGGGTCAGCGGCGAGGGTACACCAGATATGACCGTTGCGGTGGATGGCATTCTGGATGCGAGAGCGCAGGGTAGCGACGTCCGGATTCGCCACGGTGCATTGGTCTGCACCGCCATCGGACGGGAAGGTCCCCCCCGACCAAGCGAACGGGTTGGTGGTCGCCACGGGGGCCGCCGGGTGGCCGGTGATGTGAAACAGGCGATAGGTGCTCGAGCCCAGCCGGGAAATCAGGTAGAAGCCACCGTTGGGGGTGGCTCCATAAACATGCGCCGGTTGGGTCGTAGAGACGTTGGTGACATCGTCATCGTAATTTCTGTCAACAAAGGTGTAGCTTCCGGCAAGCAGCGCTGCCTTATCGAATATACGAATCTTTATCCCTCGGAACGTACTCGTACTGTCGAAGAGGTTGACCGTCGTAAACAGCGACAGGGCATCGGCACCGATACCGGGGTAGTCGGACCAGGTGTCGAACCCACCGATATTCGTGAGGCCGGAACCGACGAGGAACGCCCAATCCGTTGAAAGATTGTTGGGCGTACCACTAGAGGAAATGGCGATGTGGATCTCACTCTCCGTGCTATTTAAGCCTCGGAGGCACACAATGAAGAAGCGTCCGGAGTGCTGATCGAAGAGAATCTTTGGGTCGAAAGCGAAAGGGCCAACTCCTGTAAACATACTACTGAGACCGCGTGAAGCGACGGGACCTCCGGTCTTGTCCCACAGGCGGACCTGTTGATTGGTGACCATAATGACACGTCCGGCGGTGGCCAAACCCGGACCTACGGCAAGGTGTGTGTCCGGTGGGATCAAACCACCTGCGTCGATAACCCCATCGAACGCGATGCTGGGCGTCAGCGTGGTCATGGTCAAAGGAGTGGCGATCGGTAGGCCGGGATCAGACCGACGCAGCGGCGGCGCTTCGCCGGGAACGAAGTCATCCAGCTCAACCCACCGTGGTCTGCCCGGCACGACCTCGACACCAGATCCGCCCGAGGGCAAAGGTGGCGGATCAAGCAGAACCTTGGCCTTGTCCGCAGAGCTGACAGATGCAGCAACCCACGGGAGGATGCTTGCTATCGCGAGCGTCGTCAGACTTATTTTCTTGCTTCGCATCGTCGTTTCTCCTGTACAAACTGGATGGTCGGGAAATCGCCTGGGAGGTGGAGTTTGTCGGCCGCGGCGGGGACTGTCCCGCCAATGAGGCAGAAACTAATCGCAGCGACCGCCGGGGTTGTGAAGCTTGACTTGGGCCAGATGGCTGAACCTCCCTGAAGGTAGAGACCGTACAGTGGTAGCGCCTGCCGTCCGTGGCCACACGTGCCCCCCATTGCCACCGGTCGAGAACAGTGTACCACAGGCGAGCTGCATCCAAGCGGCATTTGTGAGATATCAGCCCGGATTGACCTGCACAGGGAAGCCGAGGATGGCAATAGCCTCACTTCGCGGTGGAGCCATCCAAAAAGAAAAATGCTCCCGCACTGTGTTCAGCAGCCGGGAGCGTGGCCACAACCGAAGGAGGCAGGTCATGGCAAGAACATTCTACGAGCGACACAGGCCAAGGCATAGGGCTTGGCGCAAGGGTCACGTCCCGGCGATACAGGATGCGTTCAAGGATGTGGTGAGAGTGGCGACATGCGCAGGATGCGAACTCAGGGTCATCTGACGGTCGCATCGCTCATTCAGCAGGTGTGCCTTGCCCCACTGTGACGGAACGAGTATTCCCGACCCCGCTTTGGTCAATCTGGCGCGTCGGTCGGTATCCACACCATCATCGCGCCCGGATCGCGATGGTCCCAGGCGTAGTAGGGGATGGCCGTGAACTCGACGCGCTTCGGTTCGCTCGCGTGATCTTCTTCGGCTTCCGGCGCCACCAACGCTGTGCCCCTGATCACCGTCACGCCGCCGAGCAGGTCCGGCCGATGGGCAGCGGTCAATGCAACATCCACGGGGACAAAGATTTGATCGAGCGGCGCATCGACATCCATCGCCTCAAGGCAATACACCATCGGCCCGCGCTGAATCGCCACTCGCCCGCGGTTCGCCTCCACCTTCTCATGCGATCGAACAAGTCTGATCGGCATCGGCAGCTGAAGTTCGATCACATCGCCTGACGACCACATGCGATGAAGACGTGCATAACCCAGTTGCACCGGCACATCATCAACCGGCTCGCCATTCACATGAATTGTCACAGGCTGATGGTCTGTGCGAGAATCATCAACATACGAATACAGATCGCTGGGCACCGGCGAATCGGTCACCCAGCCGGGGATCCGCAGGTTGATCGCAAACTCGCGTGGCGTTTGCAACTCAACGGTGAGTCGCACGTCACCATCCCAGGGATATTGTGTCTGCTGTGTGATTTTCACTTCGGCGCTCGGCAAGGAGAGGGTCGCGCTTCCCGCCACGTACAGATTCACGAACACATCGTGATCGTCATGCGCAAAGACGTAACCCGCGATCGACGGCACGAAGCGCACCACGTTGACCGGGCAACACGAGGTGTTGAACCATTCGCTGCGGTGGTATTCGCCGTCGCTTTCGAGCGGATTGGGATAGAAAAATCGATCGCCGCTCAGCGACACACCCGAAAGAAACCCGTTGTAGATAATGCGCTCCAGCACATCTGCGTACTTTGCGTTTGCGTGAAGCAGGTTCATGCGATGGTTCCACATCGCGTTGCCGATCGCGGCGCACGTTTCGTTGTAGGCGGTGGCGTTGGGCAATTCGTAGTCGCCGCCGAAGGCTTCGCCGCGGCGCCGCGCGCCCACGCCGCCGGTGATGTACAACTTTGTTTCGACCTCGTTTCGCCAGAGGTTGTCCAGCGCGTTGAGGTACGGCTCATCATCGGTGAGCGCGGCCACGTCCGCCATGCCGCAATATTGATACATCGCTCTGACCGCATGGCCGACCGGCTTGGTCTGTTCGACGACCGGTTTGTGGTCCTGGCAGTATGGGCCGTACGATTCGCGGTCCTCAGCCCGCCCTCGTTGATCGAGGAAGAACTTCGCCAGGTTCAAATATCGCTTGTCACCCGTAACGCGCGCGAGCTTCACCAAGCCGATCTCGATCTCCTGATGCCCGGGGACATCGTGGCGCTTGCCCGGTCCAAACACCGACTCAATGTGATCCGCAAGGTTGATCGCAACATTCAACAACGTGCGCTTACCGGTCGCCTGATGATGCGCGACCGCCGCCTCAATCAAATGGCCTGCACAATACAGCTCGTGCATCCGGCGAATGTTCGACCATTTCTTGTCCGGCTCGACGAGGGTGTGATACGTGTTGAGATACCCATCAGGTTGTTGGGCCGCGGCGATCTTCGCAATCAGATCGTCAAGATAGGCGTCCAGTTCCGTGTCCGGCCGGGCCGCCAACGAATATGAAGCGCCTTCGATGACCTTGTAGACATCCGAATCGTTGTAGTAAATCCCTTGAAACTCACCGGCGATCAGTCCCGCCGCCTTGGCGAAATTGTCGATGCGCCCCGTCTCTTGGCACTTTGTGAAGCAATAGGGAATCGTCGTTCGGCGATTCGTCTCGATGCGGGGCGCCCAGAACTCGTCCGTGAGATGGACATTTGTAAACGGCACGGGGGTGAGCGTGTTGCGGCCGTCGTCGGCAATAATGGGCTGCGTGGCGAACATGGCGAACGATATCGTCGCGATAAACCTAGCGTTGACCCGCATTCTCATTCTCCTGAACAGACCCGGACGACGCTTGGACCATCGGCTCACCGTCGATCTGAAGCACGATAACCGTCGCAATCGGATCCGGCGCGTCGTTCGGCAGGTGAACGATCCAGTCATCACCACTGTGAGACCGATTGACTGCGGTGTTATTTGCCCACCCGAGAATGTGAGCGTTCGTGACCTTGTTCTTCAGCCCCGGCAGGTGCAGTTTGCCATCGCTCGGCCAGTCGAACACGTGCAAGTAGAGCGTGCCCGGCTTGGTCGTGCAGCGACCCCACTGCAGATCTCCAAACACACTTGGTCCCGCGCCGTAGATGCTCTCGCCGTTGACGCGCATCCAATCGCCGATCGCTTTTAGGCGCTCGACGCTCGGCGGCGGGATTTCGCCCAGCGCGGTCGGCCCGACGTTGAGCAGGAAGTTGCCGCCCTTACTGACGATGTCGATGAGCATACGAATCAGTTGTTCAGGCGATTTCCAGTTCTGATCGTCGATCTTGAACCCCCAGGTGTCGTTCATGGTCATGCAGGTCTCCCAGTCGTAACCGGGAATACCGGTGGCGGGGATTTCCTGCTCGGGCGTTGAGAAGTCGCCGGCTGAAGTGCGCGAGTTGGACATGCCCTGGCGCCCTTTGCCGACGCGGTTGTTCACGATCACGTCGGGCTGAAGTTGTCGACACATCGCATAGAGCTTGCGGCCGAGATCTGCGTTCCATTCCTTGATCCATTCGCCGTCAAACCACATCACGCCGATGTCACCGTAGTTCGTCAGCAGGTCCCGCACTTGACCTTTCAGATACGGCACATAGTCGTCGAACCGCTCGCCCTTAGCGTCCGGATGATGCCAATCCAGGATCGAGTGATACCAGCAGATCTTGATGCCCTCGCGGCGGCAGGCGTCAGATAGCTCCTTCATGATGTCGCGCCCAAACGGCGTGGCGTCGATGATGTCGTACTCACCCATTGCACTATCGAACAGACCAAACCCGTCGTGGTGTTTGGAGGTGATGACGATGTACTTCATGCCCGCGGACTTGGCGATCTTCACCCATTGATCCGCGTCGAAGTTGACCGGGTTGAATTGTCCCGCCAGCCGCTCGTAGTCGGCCACGGGAATCCGGGCGTTGTGCATGAGCCACTCGCCGGTCCCGCCGATTTCCTTGCCGTTCCAACGTCCGGCCGGGATGGCGTACAACCCCCAATGAATGAACAACCCGAACTTCGCCTCGCGCCACCAGTCCAGGCGTGTGTCGCGCAGCAGGTCGCGCTCTTGCTCGGCGTTCGTGATCTCGCGTACGAAGATGTTGCGGAACCACAGCGGGTTGCCGTGCGCTTGCAATTCAATCGGGCCGCGGGCATAGATCGGCTTGTCGCGCTCCCAGTAGTTCTCCAACGGCGTGTCCGCCACGACCATGATGTCGTTGAGCCAGACGCTGACGCGCTCCCCGATCATCACGATGCGAAACGTGTTCCACTCGCCTGGTGGGCGGTCGGCAACGAGCATGGGCTCCGAGGGATTCGTCTGGTTGTTATAGAGCCCGCCCGAGCCGATGGGGTTGTCCCAAATCTGGACTTGGGGTGAGCCGCGCAGGTAGATGCCGCTGTCCCCGCCGGGCGCGATCTTCCAATCGAGCCGGAGTTCAAAATCGCCAAACGGTCGATCAGTGACGATGCTCGATCCCTGACCATCGAAGTGCAGCACGCCGCTGGTGACCCGCCAATGCGCGCGCATGTGATCATCGGCTTGGCGCTGCGCGACGGCCAGCTCTTGCGCCGACATGCCGGCTCGCTGCGGTGGTCCGCCGATGGAACCGCGCCAACCGGTCAGGTCGCTGTTGTTGAATAGCGCCTCGAAACCATCAGGCGGCGTGTTGGGTTCCATCGGTCCTTGCCCGGAAATGGAGCGGGACAGGATCAATCCCGACGCGAGAACAAGCAATTGCCAGTATCGAATCATGGCTCGCCTTTCCAAGGGTTTGCGGCTTGCCGCAAGTGGTGCTCCAGCCTAACGCGCCGGCTCGGGGAAGGGGAGAGTCGAGTCCGGTCCGATGCCGCCGCGCCGGTTCGTCTCCGACGCAATCCCGATCCAGATGCGCGAGCCGGGGAACCGGATGGCCAGCCCCATGGCGGATTCGGGCCCGAGCACACTTGCCGCCGAGGCGAGCGCATCGGCGGTCGTGGCGTCGGGGGCGACGACGGTCACGATGACACGATTCGTCAGGGCAATCCCGGTGCGGGGATCGATGATGTGCGAGTATCGCCGGCCGTCGATTAGAACGTATTGTTCGGTATCGCCGGACGTCGCCACGGCTGCCTGCACGAGATCGATGGTCGGGGGTCCGTCGTGGAGTCGAGGCGGAAGCGCGATAGACCATGCGGACTTGCCCCACGGCGGGTCGCCGACTCGAATGTCACCGCCAAGGTCGATAAGACAGCGGGTGACGCCGGCGTGCGCCAATGTCACGAGCGCCTCGTCGGCGGCGAACCCTTTGCCGATGCCCCCAAAGTCCAGTTGCATCTTCGGCCTTAGCAGTTGGATCGTTTGACTCTCGTCATTGAGGAAGATGTGCTGCGCTCCGACCGCCAGCTTGGCTGTGTCAATGTCCTGCTGAGTGGGGCGCGTCCCGGTTTGTCGAGCGCGTCGCCACAGCTGCACCAACGGACCGACGGTGATGTCAAAGGCCGCATCGCTGGCGTTGGAGATTTCCTTGGCCCGCAACACGATCCGGAACAGATCATCACTGACGCGCACCGGCGGACCGCCCGAGGTCGCGGACAGGCGCATCGCTTCGCTGTCCGCTCGATAGTCGCTCAGCACCGCGTCGAGCTGGGCCATGCGGTCGAACGCGGCGCGGGCCGCAGCGCGGGCCTGGGGCTCATCTTGGGCATACAGGACGATTCGCCCTTCAACGCCCATGATGATCTCGCTATATTCGTAGCGATTCAGGATCGGCCGCGAGCCCGTGCAGCCGGACCAGGCTGTCGCAAACATGAGCAGCACGACGATGCGCACACAATCACGAGATGGCAGATTCATACCCATGCGTTCAATACGACCAGTCATAGCCATGATCATAACCGCTGCGTTGAGTTTGCTGATGGTGGGAGGGTGCGCTTCAAGCCGGCGGTCCACGGATGCCGTCTCTCGTTCCACACAGCGCGCCGAATCTGCTTTGGACAGTGTGCGCACACGAGCACCCGACCTTGAGGCCTTTACACAGACGGTTCCCGGCACGGCGATCTCATTCGACATGATGCCGGTCGAAACAGAATGGATAGCAGTGGTCAGGCCGAACGATCGTTTTAGTGATCCACAGCTCGGGCGAGCACCGTTTTGGATCGCCAAGACCGAGATGACCTGGGATCTGTACGACACCTTCGTCTTCGGACTTGACCAGCCCGAGGCGCCGGACGAATCAGGTGTCGATGCGATCACGCGCCCCAGCAAACCGTACATCGCAATGGATCGCGGGTTCGGCAAGGCGGGGTATCCAGTGATTTCCGTTTCGTATCACGGCGCGAAGATGTTCTGTGAATGGCTCTCCAAGAAGACCGGCCGAACGTACCGCCTACCGACCGCGGCCGAGTGGAGGGTGGCCTGCGCTCTCGGCGAGATCCGGCCGGGTGCTCTGGACGACCACGCTTGGCACAAAGGCAACTCGGATTTCAAGACCCATCCGGTCGGGACAAAGGCTCCCGATCTCCTGGGTCTGCACGATATGTACGGAAACGCCTCGGAATGGTGTAGCGGTGGGAACGACGAACCTGTTACGATGGGCGGGTCGTATCGAGATTCTGCACAGGAGATTGGCTGCACAAGGCGCGTGGAACCTTCGGACATGTGGAACGCCAGCGATCCGCAGATTCCCCAAAGCGTCTGGTGGCTGGCGGACGGTGGATTCGTCGGTTTCCGCATCGTGTGTATTCCGCAGGTAGATGAAGGAGCAAGCAATGAACAAAGACAACGAAAACGACGCCGGACGGAACGGTGATATCACGCGCCGTGACTTCGTCAGGACGACCGCGGCCGTCGCCTCGGCGGGGGCGCTGATCGCACCGACTTGGGCGTACGCACGCGGCGACGACACGATTCGCCTGGGGTTCATCGGTTGCGGCGGGCGCGGAACCGGCGCCGCCGGCCAGGCGCTTAGCGCTGATCCCGGTGTCGTGTTGACGGCCATGGGCGATGTCTTTGAAGATCGACTTTCATCGAGCCACGAACACTTGCGATCGACGTTCGGCGATCGCGTGGACGTTCCCGAGGAACGGCGCTTTATCGGTTTTGATGCGTATCGCAAAGTGATCGAGAGTGATGTTGACGTGGTGATTCTGACCACGCCCCCGCATTTTCGACCGGCGCAACTCAAGGCCGCCATCGACGCCGGCAAGCACGTGTTCTGCGAAAAACCCATGGCGGTGGATGCAACCGGCGTACGGTCGGTGCTCGAATCGGCCGCCCAAGCGAAGCGCAAGGGCGTTTCGCTCGTCTCGGGTTTCTGCTGGCGTTACAGCGCTCCGAATCGCGCTTCATATGCCAAAATCCACAACGGCGCTATCGGTGATGTTGTGAGCATGCACACGACCTATCACACCAACAGCCTCGGCAAGCAACTGCGTCAGGATCATTGGTCCGACATGGAATGGCAACTTCGCAACTGGTGGCATTTCACTTGGCTCTCCGGCGATCACATCGTCGAGCAGGCTTGCCACAGCATTGATTGGATCAATTGGGCGATGAACGGGGTCATGCCGATTCGTGCCACGGCGCTGGGCGGTCGGCAGGTGCGCAAAGGCCCCGAGTCCGGCAACGTCTACGACCACTTTGCCGTGATCTATGAATATGAAAACGGCGCGCGCTGCTTCCATACCTGCCGCCAAATGCCCAATTGCTCGGGCGACAACACTTCGTACATCATGGGAACCAAAGGAAGATGCACGATCAACCCCTGGACGCCCAGTTGTGTTATTGACGGCGAATCTCCCTGGCGGTACGAAGGCGAAACCCCCAACATGTATCAGGTCGAGCACAACGAGCTGTTCGCTTCGATTCGCAGCGGCCAACCCATGAACGACGGCATTTGGATGGCCAACTCCACGATGATGGCGATCATGGGCCGCATGGCCGCCTATACCGGGAAAACTATCACGTGGGAAAAGGCGTTGTACTCACCGGAAGATCTCACGCCTCCGGAGTATGCGTTCGGCGGTATTGCGGTGGGGCCCGTGGCGATGCCAGGCGAAACAGAGTTCCTGCCTGGTGAGGCGCCAATGTTGATTGAATCAGGCGGTTAATCCATGGTTGATTCACTTTCCAGGCGTGAGTTTATGGAGTCAGCGGCGATCAGCGCTGCGGCGATCAGCGCTCCCGTCGCCATGTCGAGCGCTTCGATGCAAAGGACCAGCGCAGCGCCGCGGGCCATCAAGAAGTCGCTGAAGTTCCCCATGGTGCACGTTGAGGGCACGATCCTTGAGAAGTTCAAGCTCCTGCGCGCGATCGGCTTCCACGGCGTCGAGCTGGACAGCCCCAGCAACCTTGATCGTGACGAAGTGCTGCGCGCCAAGGACGAGACTCGCCTGGCCATTCCGGGGGTCATCGACTCCAAACATTGGTCCAAGCCGTTGTCACATCCCGATCCCAACGTGCGAGCCGAAGGTCGTCGCGCACTAGAAATCGCACTGCACGATGCCAAGGCGTATGGCGCCACGACCGTTCTGCTCGTTCCCGCGGTCGTCAACAAAGAAGTGCCATACGACGCCGCCTACGAACGATCACAAACTGAAATCCGCAAAGTGCTGCCGTTGGCCGAAACGCTCGGCGTCAAGATCGCGATTGAGAACGTGTGGAACAACTTCCTGCTCAGTCCACTCGAAGCCGCACGCTACATCGATGACTTTGATCACCCGATGATCGGCTGGTACTTCGACGTCGGGAACATCGTCAACTACGGTTGGCCCGAGCATTGGATTCATGTGCTGGGGCGGCGCATTCTCAAGCTCGACATCAAAGAGTTTTCTCGGAAGAAGCGAGACGATGAGGGGCTTTGGAAGGGTTTTGACGTCAAGCTTCTTGAAGGCGACTGCGATTGGCCGGCGGTGATGAAGGCCCTGGATGAGATCGGTTACAGTGGATGGGCGTCCGCGGAAGTGCCCGGCGGCGGCGAAGAACGGCTGCGCGAGATCGCCGAGCGCATGGATCGCATTCTCGTCAGCTAGCAAATCCACGCTTGGTCAGTTGCGAAGATGAAGGAGATCATCATGGACCCGTCAAACGACACATCAGCTCGTGCGAACTGCACCCGTCGAGACTTCGTCAAAGCGACAGCGGTCGTGGCTGGCGGGGCAATTCCACTGAGTGTCGTTGCAGCGTCAGCCTACGGCGCCGGGTCCGATCAACTCAAAGCCGGGCTGATCGGTTGCGGCAAGCGCGGAACCGGGGCCGCCGTCAATATCCTCCAAGCGAGCGATCAAGTGCGCATTGTCGCATTGGCCGATGTCTTTCGCGATCGGCTCGATGGTTGTCGTAACTACTTGAGTTCCGACGATCACTCCAATCGGGATCGCGTGCAGATCGACGATGATCGCTGCTACGTCGGATTCGACGCGTATCAACAGCTCATCAACAGCGATGTCGATCTTGTCCTCCTCGCCACGCCGCCGCATTTTCGGCCAATCCATTTCGAAGCGGCGATCAATGCGGGTAAACACGTTTTCATGGAGAAGCCCGTCGCCGTTGATCCGACGGGTATCCGATCGGTGATTGAATCAGCGGCCCAGGCGGATCGGAAGAACCTCACCGTCGTCACCGGCACCCAGCGTCGCCACGAGGCTCGCTATCTCGAACTCATGCAGAGAATCCACAGCGGCGAAATCGGCGACATCATCTCCGCCCGGTGCTATTGGAACCAAGGTGGACTGTGGGTGAAGGAACAACAACCCGCTTGGTCCGACATGGAATGGCAGATTAGAAATTGGCTCTACTTCACCTGGCTGTCCGGCGATCACATCGTCGAGCAACACGTACACAACCTCGACGTATGCAACTGGGCGATCGGCTCGCATCCAATTAGCGCAATGGGCATGGGCGGACGGGAGGTGCGAACCGCGCCCAAGTACGGCCACATCTTCGATCATTTCGCGATCGAGTACGAATATCCAAACGGCGTCGTCATGCACAGTTATTGCCGGCAGATCGACGGCTGTACGGGACAAGTCGCCGAGGCCATTCATGGTTCTACCGGGAGGACGTGGACCGGT